>SKZA01000197.1 GCA_007127595.1 Kiritimatiellia bacterium | reverse complement strand
GGTCCCATCCCGACCCGGCCACACCGGCGACAGCGTCGCGGATGAGGAGGCTTTCGCCGGCCAAGGCGATAAGCAGAAATCCGCTGAGGATCATGACCTCGCCGAGGATGGCCATCGCGATGTACACGCGACCGGCGCGAATGGCCGTGTCCGACCGGCCATGCACCACCAGACCGTAGGCGGCAAAGGTCATGAGCGCGAAGAAGGTGTAGAATCCGGGGATATCGCCGGAGACGATCAATCCAAGGTTGCCCGACAAACTGAGCAACCAGCAAAGGGCAAACCGGTGACGGCGCTCGTCGTGCGCGATGTACCGCGCGCCATACCAGCCGGCCACCCCCCAGAGCAGGGCGGTGAACAGCAGGAAGATACGCGTGAGTGCGCCCAGCTCGAAGCGGGCGCCCAGCATCAGCCACGGCACATCCAGCGGCACATCCAACGGCGCAGCCACAACGGCGATCAGGGCGGGCAGCGGCGCCGTACGCATCAGCCATCCCGGCCACGGTCCGGTCCGTGCGGTGGGCCCAAGACGAACCAACCAAAGCCCGCCCAGCAGCGGATACAACCATGCCAGCCATAACCAATGAATACTCATAGTCCATACACTCCGGCGGCTACCGCGCGGGCCAACGTCAGGGGACTCCATCCGGCGCCTGCGGCGATCCCGGCCAAGACCGACAAGACGGCGGTTATGATCGTGGGATACAGCATCCAACCATCGGCTTCGCGGGCCGATGCGGGCAAGGCCTGCGCATCATCGGAAACAGATTCCGTAAACCATGCGGTGTAAAGAATCGGAAGAAAATAGCCCGCATTAAGTAGCGTGCTCGCCACCAGTACGCCAACCACCCAGGGTTGTCCTGCTTCCAGCGCGCCGAGGCCCAGATACCATTTGCTGATGAACCCGGCGATGGGCGGCAACCCGATCATGCCGAACGCGCCGACGGTAAAGGCGGCCATGGTCCACGGCATGCGCCGGCCAAGACCGGCCATGCCGGAAACGGTCTTCACATGGACGGTCTCCGCCAACAGGCCTGCGCAGAAGAACAGCGTGATCTTCATGATGCCTTGATGGACCAGATGCACCAGGCCGCCCGCGGACGCGGTAACGCCCAATACCGACACGCCGAGAATGACGTATGACACCTGACTGACCGTAGAGTAGGCGAGGCGTCGTTTCAGGTCGTCCTGTGTTAACGCGCGCAACGAGCCATAGACGATGGTGATCGATGCCACTACAGCGAGCGGTGTCAACAGGCCGAAATCGGAAAGCACGTCGAGGCCGAAGATGTGGTACACCACGCGCGCCACGCCGAACGCGCCCGCTTTCACGACGGCCACGGCGTGCAGGAGCGCGCTGACCGGCGCGGGCGCGACCATGGCGATCGGCAACCAGCCGTGGAAGGGAAACAGGGCCGCTTTCACGCCGACCCCGAAGATCATCAAGGGGAAGATGATCATCAATTGAGGTTGAAGCCCGGCCGGCAAGCCGGCTACCACGCTTGGTTCCGCGAAATCGATGGGGCCGGCCAACACATGGAGCCAGATCAGGCCCACAAAGAAAAGCGCTCCGCCGCCCATCGTATAGAAGAGATAGGTCCGCCCGCCTTTCAGCGCGTTTTCCGTGCCGCTATGAACAACCAGCGGATAGGTGCTCAGCGTCAGGAACTCGTAGAAGATGAAGAACGTAATCACGTTGCCGGCCAGCGCCACGCCGACAGCGGCGGTGATGCACCAACTGAAGAACCCGAAGAAGCGGGCGCGGTTTGGCCCGTTGCCGAGATAGCCGATGGCGTAGATGGAGGTAATCAGCCAGAGCGCGCTCGACAAGCCCATGAAGAGGAACGAGAGGCTGTCCGCCCGCAACACGAACTCCAGATCGGCGACCATCGAGAAGCGCATTTCGATCAGGGTCCCGTTGTACGTCAGCCAACCCATCCAGAGGACTAAAGCGAGTTTCAGCGCGGCACCGAATAAATTCACAACCACGCGAGCGCGCGCGCGGGCTTCGCCGAGCAGGAGAATACCCAGACCGGTTAGAAAGGAGGCGGCCAAGACCCCGACGGGCAGGAGATTGGTCCAGAAGGCGTTCATAAAGCGCCTCCCGCTTGGATCGCGAACGGCGCGCCGATCAGCAGCACATCCAGCAGATCCGTTGCCCGCAAACCGATCACGATACTCAGGATGGCCATGCCCAGCGCACACAGCTCAAGACTGCGCGGCACAGGATGCAACGCCTCCTGTACATCCGCAGGCGAAAAAGCCGGGCGCAGGATGCGGAAGATGTAGCCGGCGGCCAGAAGACCCCCGCCGATAATCACCGGGGCCCACCACCATTGCCCAGCGGCCAATACCGCTTGGACCGTCATCCACTTGGCGACAAAACCGCCGCTGGGCGGTAACCCCATCAAACTGACGCCCGCGAGCGCCATTGCAAACACCGTCACGGGCAGGCGCTGCGCCAGACCGCGCATATGATCGATATGATCGCTGCCCGCCGCGTGCAGCAAGACGCCGGCGGATAAGAAGATGGAGGTCTTCGCCAGGGCGTGGGCGAGGGCCTGATACAACGAGCCCTGTCCCGCGATGGAAATCCAGGTCGCCGCGTTTGCCGCGTCATGGTCGGCGCTGACGGGGAAGACGAAGAATAGGTAGCCTAACTGGGCCACGGTGGAGTAGGCGATCATCATCTTCACCCGCGCTTGGCGCAACGCCTGAATCGATCCCCAGAGGATGGCCCCCGTTCCCAGCGCGCCCATCACGTAACCCGCTTCGAGGGTGATCGTGGCGTGAAACACGTCGAACCAGAGGCGGAGAATGAGGTAGAAAGACGCTTTGACCACCAGGGCCGAGAGGATGGCGCTGACCGGTGCGGTTGCGCTGGCATGAGCGGGCGGCAACCAGAAATGCAGGGGGAACATGGCCGTCTTCAGCAGCAGGCCCGCCGTCATAACCGTCATGGCCGCCATGGCCGTGGCGCCGGGTTCAATCGCTTGGCCGAGCAATACGATATCCACCGTTCCGTGCGCCGCGTACAATAGAACCACACCCAGGAGATAGATCAGTGAGCCCGCCATCGCTGCGAGCAGGTAGCGCATGCCGGCCACCAACACGGCGCGCCGACCCGTCAGCGCCACCAGCCCCACCGCCGCCAGCCCGAGGATTTCGAGGATGACGTAGATGTTGAAGATGTCGCCCGACAAATACAACGCATTCATCGACGCCCAAAGGAACATCCAGATAGGCCAGAACAGTTCCGCGCCGCGCTTCTCTTCTTGCGCGTCGTGTTCGCCGAAATAGGACACGGCATAGAACGTCACAGCCACGCCGACGATAGCCGACATGATCATCATAAACAGCGCCAAGCCGTCCACGCGCAGGTGAATGCCCAAGGGCGCCGACCAGCCGCCGAGGGCATATACCTGTACGCCGTGTATCGCCACGTCGTAGGTCAGCCAGCCGATGGTGCCGGCGGTCAGCAGCGCGGTGACGCAACCGGTAAACACCGAAACACGGTGTCGGCTTACGAAACAGATCAGCGATCCGACAAAAGGCAGGAGGATCGCCAGCGGCATCAGGGTTTCGCTCACGGCACCCGGTCCTCCTCATCCAGTTCCGAGCGCCCGGTTACCGTGTAGATGCGTCGCGCCAACGCCACGGCGAACGCCGTCGCGCTCAAGGCGACCACGACGCCGGTCAACAACATGGCCTGCGGCACCGGGTCGGGAAAATCTTCGAAATTTCGGGCGGCAATACTGATCAGAAACAAGAAGACCCCACCGGCCATGATGTTGATGGAGAGGATTTTGCGCAGAATATGCGGGAGAATGACCAGTGCGTGCAGCCCCAATGCAAACAGCACCATCCCTGCTAGTGAATAGAATTGGTATTGGCTCATGGGGTCTCGTTAGTGAAGGCTGAACGATAATGTTTGCACTGGGTCATGAAACGGGACGTATTCCTCTGTAAACTAGTCGGATGGGACATGAATCGGAGCCCGGTCGCGATCGCGCACAACGGGTTGAAGACCGATAATCAAGGCGGAAACGGTTGCCGCGATGGATAGGGTAGCGGCGGCTTCCAAAATCAGGATGATGGTGCCCGCATAGGCGGGCGGGAAAGCCAAGATGGCTTGGCCGAAAGCCATATTCGCGATAGACGCCAGCAAGAAGCTGAGGAAACCGACGATCAACAAGCTTCGGAACAAACGTCCGGGAAAGTTCGTCAGCGATGGATGACCCGCCAGCCAGAGCAGGACGCCTCCGGACCCCAGGACCACGCCCGCCTGAAAGGCCCCGCCCGCCGCAAATTTACCCATCCAGAGCAGATAGCCCGACACGAGGACGAGCATGGGGAAAAGCAGACGCACCAACCAATGCAGCACAGGCTCAGGCGACGGCATCAGCCGGATATCGCGCAGATCGCTCCGTCGCTGAAATAGTAGCATGCCCATGGCCGCCATCAACAGCACGCCCACCTCCAACCAGGTGTCATACACGCGGAAATTGAGCAGAACGGCCGTCACGGGGTGTTCCACGCCGCTCCGCGGGATTTCAGCCGCTGCAGCAGCAGTCAGGCCTCCGGGTTCGTCGGGGATTTCCCGCAGCGCGACCGCCAGAAAGACGCATACAACGGCCGCAAAAAGCGCCGACAGGACGCTCAACGGTTTCTTGATGCATTCGGTAGTCGAGTCCATAGCGTTTATTTTTCAGCAGGGTGCGGGGTGGGCCGCGGTCGATTAAAATGACGGGCGGCATCCAGCAGCAATACACCCGTCAAACCTGCGCCAATGGCCGCTTCGGCCAAGGCGATGTCGGGTGCTTTCAGCCGCACCCACGCCAAGGCCATGATCAGCCCGAACACAATGAAGAGGAAGACCGCCTTAAACAGGTCGCGGGTATACAGCGCCTTCAGCGCCAGCCAGATCAGCGCAAATACAATCAAGCCGTCCAGCAGCCATTCGTTCAAGGTCATGACGCGTGTTCCTTCTCGATTTCTCGGCTGCGTATCTGGTTCCGACCCAGCAGATAGCAATTCGTCGTGCCCGCCAGCATCGCCAGAAGCCAAATGGTAAATAGTTTCACGGCCACCGCCAAAGATCCCGCCTGCAGCGCAAGACCCAGAGCGATCAAGCCAAGACCTAGATTATCCGCTTTGGTCAACGCGTGAAGGCGGCTGAACGTGTCCGGAAATCGGAGTAAGCCGACCGTCCCGGCCAGGAAGAAGAAGGCGCCCAACAGGCTGAGCCCGACAATAAGCACTTGGATCATCGCGACTCCTCCCGCTCTTGTTCGATCCGTGCTTGAGGTCCAACCAGTTTTACATAGGCGACCATGGCGAGTACCGCCAGTAGTGCGAACACCAGCGCCACGTCGCGCAACGCCGGTTCAGCGAAGCTTTCGGCCAGTAAGATAAGAATCGCCACACCGGTGGTCCCGAACAACTGCAGCGCCAACATGCGATCGCTCATAGACGTGCCGCCCATGATGCGTCGGAGTCCCGCCAATATGTTGACCATCAAGAAGAGGGCCATTCCTGTGAAGAATTCGTTCATTTACACGTAAAAAGCTTGCTGCCACATCGCGTAACGGACTTTCGCTTAACCCATTGATCAAGAAGAACCGCCTTACGGCGTCCCTGCAAACGGCGCGGCAAATGCGGGCGGGCGTTCGTAGGGGCGCCGTAAGGCGCTTCATCACTTTGGGCGATCGCCCCCCTAAAATATGAATTTCGCTTCACGGCGCAAGCGATATCGGGCGAAATCGGAAAAATCCATAAGATGAAACAATGACCAAAAGAAACCGCAATGGCGCTCCGGATGGGGGGAGCGCCATTGCGGTTGTGTGTGTGCCGGTTGGGGCGGGGACTAGAAGTTAATGCCGACGCCTACCGTAAGGGTCTCCTCGCCGAGGAAAGCATATTCCGCGCGCAGCAGGGCGTTGCCCGCTTGATAGGCCGCGCCAGCGCGCGCGGTCAGGATATCGTCCCGGTCCATATCAAACGTGACGCGCTCCCGGAACACATCTTCGGTTACCAAATTCTCCTCCGTGAATTTCACATTCAGATCGCCGTCATCGACCAAGATAACTTCTAGACCCGCGTACACGTGAAACTCTTCGGTGACATCGTACCGTCCCAAGACACCCAGCGCGAGTTCGGTGCGGTCTGCTTCGAGTCGGGTCGTCTCGATGAAAAAGTCATATTCATCGCGAAGACGCCCGTAATCCTCATCGATGTGCTGCACGTAGCCGTAGCCCATCAGTGAGAATTGATCCTGGCGATACAACACGCCGCGTGCGCCTGCGCTCAGCAGGTAGCCGTCGCCGCTGTCTCTCCACCGAAGGTCGTCATCTCGAATTTGGGGCTCCGCGTCTAGGATCAGGCCGGCCGCCAGGAATACGTCCACGGCGTCTGAAATACCATAGGCCAGCGTCACGCCGAGGATTTGTCGCTCGACGGGGATGTCAAGTCGTAGTCCCGCGTCTTTGAGCTCGTAATCGGTCTCATTCAGGCTGAACGAGAGGTCGGCGCGAAAGGCGCCTTCGTCCAGTATCCCCGAAGGATCGGAGAACCATTGTGCGGATGCGTGCGCGGTAAAGAATACCAGAGTGAACAAAACGAGCGTAATCCGTTGCAGCTTCATGATCAGACCTCCTTAGTTGACCGACTCTGTTGTACCTCCCCTCAACGGCAGGGAAAGTAACCAAATGCTGTGTCCGTGTCAACGGTGGAGAAGTCATGCCAACGTGCAAGGCATGCCGATTCGTGATTGGCGAGATGCAGCGTAGCGCTTTCGTTCATTTGTCATATGAATCAGATGACAACTCGAACAGCGCGGCGACGAGGCGGGCTCCGTTGACCTGCACCTCGATGCGGTGCCGGCCCGGATACAAAGTGCGGATGGTGGTATGCCGGAGCGGATGCCGTTTCTCTATACGCAACACGCCGCCGGGTTCGACCTCGGCCACGGTCCACTTGAACACCTTGCGTGACGGTTTCCCGCTGGGCCGCGCGAAATGCACGAGATAATCGACGACGAGACGTTGCACGGTCTTCCCCGTGTTCCTGATCGCTGCATTTAACGTTACTGCATCCCCGACATTCACTGCGCGGGGTTTTATGCGCAGCGTGGCGCGTAATCCTTTGCCATCGCCGAAACCCAAGAGCCGCATGGCTTCGGGGTGACCCGCTTTGATGAGTGAACGCAGCGCGTGACGGATGATCCATGTGCGTTCGGGCGTCGCGCCCTTTTGCCAAGCACGACAACGTGCGACCACGAGGTCGGGATACTCTTTGGAGAGGTCGTTCGAATGGTTCGCGACGGATTTGCGGACGTAGATTTCCGGGTCGTCCTTCAAAGCTTCCAGAATCGGCCAACTCGACGCGGGATCTGCGGGCAAGCGCCGGCCCCAGGGCAGGCGGGGGCGCGTCCCTTCCGAACACCAGCGTCGGACGTGTGCGTTTGGATGAGAGGTGATGGAATAAATGTACTCATATGTTTCTTTCGGGCGCTCGAGAAGAAAAGGCCTTATCGCAAACTCAGACGAAAAACGGGTGGTCAGCTCGGTCATCGCCCGCATGGATTCCTCGAAATACGGCACACCGTGGTCGGCGATGAACTGGCCGACGGGCCACTGCAACCAGCCGTCGGTTACCGCTTCCGTGTCGGGCAACTCGGTCGGAAGACTTCGGGTCAGAATATCGAGTGCTCGGGGTATATCCTTGGGCAGGGTGGCTTGCAGCGCGTTCGCGAATTGTTGCACGCGGCCATGGAATTCGAGGCCCTTCAAGTTATTCGTCGCAAGCTTTACGAAGCGGTTCGAATTGAAGCGGGGCCACACGCCCGCGATTTGTGCCGCCAGTTGGTGCGCCGCTTGGCGATCGAACCAGTCCTTGAAAGCTTTGCGTTCGGTAGTCCTCTCCTTGGTTCCCATATGCGGATTCTATAACGTTCGGTCGTAAAGAGACAAGTCGGTGCGAAGTTCCCGGCCCTGTGTCTGCGTCCACTACATTCTATATTCCAAGCATGCATTCGCTTGTAGAGTCGCCGTAAGGACTTCTCGTTGGGCCTGCTTCGCAGGTCGGGGTTTGCCCGATTCACAGAACCCACTTGCCATTGTAGTGTTGGTCAAAGAACCCGAAAGGACATGCCATGAAACGACGAACTCTTCTAGCCTGCATCATCTGTGTCGCCCTCGCTGCAACCTTTTCGTCCGCCGAACCGGTCCCGCGCGACGGCGTATTCATCCATATCAGCAGCGGACCCGATCAAGCGCACCGCGTGTTGATGGCGCTTAATATGGCCAACATGATGGCGGAAGAGCACGACGTGCTGATCTATTTTGATATCGACGCCATCCACGTCGTCTTGGCGGACGCGCCGGACATTATGTATGCCCATTTCCCTTCTTCTCACGCGGCGCTTGATCAATTGCTGGCCGCTGAGGTGACGCTTATGGTGTGTCCCGGTTGTCTCAAGGCCGCCGGCAAGTCCCTTGAAGATGTGCGCTCCGGTATTCGGCCGGCGGATCGAAAGGCCTTTTTCAGCTTTACGAAGGGCCGCATCTTGACTCTCGATTACTGATGCTCAATCCGTAGAGGCCAATCATTCGATCCAAATGGCATAGATGCGGTGGTCTCGCAGGTCTTGCTTCTGTAATTCGATGCGTAGGATTCTTCCGGTGATGGTCTCCAAGGATGCGGGGTCCTGTTCCTCGTCGGACGTCTCGAATAGACACAGAAAGACCGTGTTCTCGTCTCTAGACACGTAGAGTTCATGCGCCTGTCCATCCTGATCGACTTGCGTCCCGGCGTACTCCACTTCAATAGTCAGCAACCGTCCTGTCACGTCTTCACTCGCGCGCAATCTCTCCGCGAGTTCCTCCCGAGTCAGCGCGGAATCCTCTTCGGCGACGGCGGGCTGTAGTGCCGCGACACATCCAAGCAAACTTATCGTGAGTATACGCTTAAGGCTCATACACATGCTCCACGCGATAGTATCTTTGCATCACAGGTCCGATATGGTCTTCCCAATACAACACGGCATCGCCGGGGGTATTCGTGATGACCGTCAAGGCTTGCCAAGTCGTCGTTGGCGCTAAATCGTCGGCATAGTCAACGCGATACACGGCATTGGACTGAGCGGTCCAGGCAAGTGAGAAGGAATCCTGCTCTTCCGTGCTCGTCAGGGACAGGGTAGGCGGCAGCAGGATTTCCGCCTCGCGCATCAGGTAGGCGGCGACGGCGCGGGTCAATTCGGTCGCATACACATAATCGATGTAGTCCGGGGTGTCTACGGAGTCCGTGGTCCTGTGATAATGCGGATTCGACCACACGTTGTACTCGATCAACAGGCAGGCGTCCATGCCGCGCGCGTGGAAGGGGTGATGATCGCTGGCGGCGATCGACCCACTGTGAACCACGTCCATTTCCGTGTGCTCCAGGAAGGCGTGACGTAACGCAACTTGAACCGGCGCGTTGGAAGACGAGCTGCCGCCATAGATTCGGACGCGATTATGGTTGGGACCCGGCGGATTGTACGCAAGCATGTCCAAGCTCAAGACGCCGCCGACATCCGCGCGCTGAATTAAATTGGTCAAAGCCGGATTGTTCGTGGTGTAGGTGTCTGCGAAGTGCCAGGCGCCCTTCAGCCCTTTCTCCTCCGCGTCAAAGGCGATGTATACGATATGGTGTCGGAAAGTATAGTCGCTCAGTACGCGCGCCAGTTCGAGAACCGCCGCCACGCCGCTGGCGTTATCATCCGCGCCCGGACTCAGTTGGCTGAATTGACCGGGATCCACGGAATCGTAATGCGCCCCCACGATGAACCACTGCGCGTTGCTGGCGATCCCGCGCTGGATCGCCACCACGTTATTGCAATTCGTATAGGTATAGTTTACGGCGCCATAGAAGCGCGTAAACCAGAACGGATCAAGCCACGCGTCCAGTTCGTGCGCTTCAAATTGCTCCAAAATGAAATCGCGCGCCGCATCATGTTGGTGTGCGGGCACACGGTGAATGTTCCCGTCCAAATCGCCGGTAAACCCCCTGTTCATACCGTCATGCACGAACAGATTCGTGTGCGCTTCCTCATACGACGCGGGCGTGATGGACGCGAGCACCTCCTCCAACGTCCTGCCCTCCGCCGTCATGGCGGACAAAAGTACGGCTACGACAAACGGTAGGCATCGCTTCATGCCGGCACTATACCCGCACATGCCGATAGCGTTCAGGAGGGATGCAGGGCGGGCCGACGGGAAACGCGTCTCTCGGAATGGCGCAATGCGGTTTCTTTGTCGACAACGTTTACAATACAAAATTCACAACAAAGCTCCCGACAAACTTCTCAGATCGCTGAAAAATGGGAACTTCGCTCACAGGCCGAACTGAACACGGCTCTCTCCCGCCGCGCCGTGGTCGGCGAGCAGCCATTTGACAGTGATATGCAATGAGAGTAGAAATATATGCATGAAAGCAACTACCGTAAAAGTAGAGGGTGAACTTCTTAAGTCGATAGAGCAGCTAAAACCCTCTGATCAATCGGTGACGTCCTATGTCCGCGAGACGCTGGAGCGCGAGGTGCGCGCCCGGAAGCTGGCCGAGGCCGCCGAACAGTATGACGCATTCTTGGCGGAACACGCCGATGAACAGGCGGCGGAGGAAGCATGGATGCAGGCGGACTTGGACAATCCTCCAGATGACGAGCAGGACAAGCCGTGAAGCGGGGCACGATTTACTGGGTTGAGCTTGGACCCGCATCGTCCCCCGAACTCGGCAAGACACGACCTGCGATTGTCATCTCGAATTCCATGACCAACCAAACCCTTCGTTCCGTCGTCGTGGTGCCCTTATCCAGTCGCGCCCCCGAGATATGGCCCTTGAGACTGCCTATTGCCATGCCAAACGGCTCCACGTCGTATGCGATCATTCCCGGCATTCGCCAAGTGGACAAAAGACGCCTTCGCCAGACGCTGGGCCGGATGGCCGCCCGCGACATAAAGGCGTTGGATGAAGCAATCAGCGTGTACTTGAACGATTGAAGAATAGGCGAGTGGATGGATGGGAGCGCGGGTGTGTCCGC
>SKZA01000328.1 GCA_007127595.1 Kiritimatiellia bacterium | reverse complement strand
CGTTCCCGGCATATCCGGCAAAGAGCGGGCTTTGGCCGACGAGGTACGGGTTCTGTTGTCCCGTCTCGGTGTTCCGGATAGGGCCATGCGTTTTGACGGCGCCGAAAAGCGCATGCGTAACATGAAGGTCCGATGTGAGTGCGGGAATCTTGTCGTGCGGATTCCCGGTGATTCCCGCCCTGCGAGGTGTTTCTCGGCCCACATGGACACGGTCAAGCTGGCCGAGGGGGCGGTACCGGTTCGTCGTGGGTCACGGATCGTCGCAAAGGGATCTACTGCCCTGGGTGCCGATGATCGTGCCGGAGTGGCGGCCGTCATTTCTGCATCGGCGCACCGCTTGCAAGACTCGAGGCGAAGATCGCCCTCAACGCACTTTTCGACCGTTTGCCTACGCTGCGCATACCCGAACAGATAGTGGAATTTCATCCGAACTTCATCACCCCCGCGCCAGTTCGCCTTGCAGTCGAGTGGGACGCATGATGCCCTTGTCAAGCAACTGCGAAAGGATGCAATCATGAAGGCGGCCGTGCTGAACGAGTTCAACGGCGATCTCGATCTCATCGATGTTGAGGCGCCGCAAGTCAGCCATCCGAGCGACGTGATTGTCCGCATCACCGGCGCGGGCGTGTGCGGCTCGGATGTGCACTGGATCCAGGGGGCTTTCAAGGACATCCTGGGCGCGCCACAGTTTCCGTACATTCTTGGCCATGAAAACGCCGGCTACGTCGAGGCGGTCGGCGAGGCCGTAACGACACTGCGAATTGGTGACCCCGTCCTTGCGCATCCTCACATCACTTGCGGACTCTGTCGGGCATGTCGGCGAAATGAGGCGTCATTCTGCGAGTCGCTGCGCTTTCCGGGCATCGACGGACGGTCGCCAGGTGGTTTTGCAGAATTCATGCGCACCAGCGAACATGCGCTGGTGAAGCTCCCACCCGGCACCGACCCTGCGCCAATGGCGTCACTCGCTGACGCGGGTTTGACCGCCTACCACGCAGTCCGGCGCGCCTGCGGCGATCTACCCGCAGACGGCGCAGCCGTTGTGATTGGTCTTGGGGGCGTGGGCTATTTTGCCTTGCAGTTGCTGAGGGCTTTCTCCCCTGCCCGCCTTATCGCTGTCGACCTGCGCCCGGAAAAACTCGACAATGCCGGGACGCTTGGCGCGGATCTCGCTTTGCCGGCCGGTGAAGACCTCGTCGAGCGCGTGTTGCAAGCTACCGGCGGCGCGGGCGTCGATCTGGTCATGGATTGCGTCGGCATCGCCCCCGTGCCTGAGCAATCGCTGGCGATGTTGCGGCGCGGCGGGGTTTACTCGGCGTTGGGCGCCGATACCGGCGAAGCCTGCTGCGGCACGCTCGCGCTGACGGGGCGGGAACTGACCATCAAGGGAAATCTCGTCGGCACCCTTGGCGAACTCACCGAACTGGCGCACATGGCCGTGAACGGGCGGATTCAGCTCACCCAGACGTCCTATCCCCTGCGGGATGCCAATCGTGCATTGCAGGACCTTCGCCATGGCAGGATACAAGGACGTGCCGTGCTGGTGCCCTGAAGATGATGCACCGGCAAGCTGCCGGTCTCACAGCGCGGATACCAGGCTCACGCCTGAACGCGGCACCAAGGGCTGGCACCGGAACGGCGCGAGGATACATACCAAACTACAGGTACTCTCATGGGCATGGATAGCAAAGCCGTTGGCAACGGAAATTCAGGTGCAACATCAGGCCTGAGCGTCCGAACTCCAAACCGTATCGATCTGGAAACCTCCGACGACCCGCGTGAAGCAAGCCCGCCGCGCCCCATCGACGCAGTTGAGGCGGAAATCTTCCGTTTCTCGACCGCGTCGGTGGTTGACGAAATCGAACTCAATCTAACCCGAACAGCATTCAGCGAACTCATATACGAGTACAAAGACTATTGCGTGGGCATCGTACTGGCTGACTACACTTTGCTCACCCAGTCAGCCGGAAGCATGCCAATCTTCGTCGGTGATCTTGGCCCACAGGTTGAAGATGCTGTCGAGAGCATCGGATTGGACCAGTTACGTGAAGGCGACGTTTTCATACATAACTGGTCGGGCGTCAACGGCCAGCATCTGAACCACATTTCCTGTTGCACGCCGATCTTCGACGGCGACGAGATTGTCGCCTACATTGTCATACGCGCACATTGGGCGGATATCGGTGGCAGTGCTCCGACATCGCTGAGCTGGACGGCCAAGAGCATCTTCGAAGAAGGCGTGCAATACCGCGGCCTGCGGGTGATGCGAGAGGGAGAGATCGTGCCCGATGTCATGGCGACCATCCAGGCGAACACGCGTTCGCCGGCAGCCATCACCGGCGACCTGATGGCGCAGATTGCCGGATGCATACTGGGCCGGTCGCGCTGGAATGACAGGGTTGCGGGCCGATGGAGTCGTGAGGAACTCAACAAGCTGATCGCGTTCCAGGCGGACGCCAGCGCGAATCTGGGCCGTGAGGCTGTACGCAGGATACCCGACGGGCGTTACGAAGCGGCATGCCGCCTGGACAATGCCGGCGTCGAAGGCACCGAACCGGTTGAACTCCATGTTGCGGTCGAGGTTTCCGACGGGTCGATGGTGATCGATTTCAGCGGGATGCCCGCGCAGGTGGCCACGCCGATCAACTCCGGACGCCTTGGCGGGGCGGTGAACATTGCAAAGCTCGCGTTCAAGGCCTTGTGTCTGCCGAACCGCCCTTCAGATGAATGGATGTTCGATGCGCTGACGATCATCGCGCCGCCCGACACGCTGGTGAGCGCGTCACCACAGGCCCCGAAAGGGTTCTGGGTCATGGTCCCTCCAACGGCGGTTGACCTGATTTTCCGGGCCATCGGCAGTGTTCACCCCGAACTGGTACCCGCAGGACATCATGGCACGGTTTCCGGGGTGTTCTTCACCGGGAACCGGGAGT
>SKZA01000095.1 GCA_007127595.1 Kiritimatiellia bacterium | reverse complement strand
TTTTCCGTAAACCCGCTGAGCCGAACCCGATGGCGCGTTGGCTGGGCCTGAGCATCATCCTGTTCTTCACGTTGATCGCACTTGGCTCGGGCTTGTGGCTGGCGGGCGTTATCGGTTTGGGACTGGTCGCGCTGGACGCCCTATGGATGCGTCGATCGCCACGCGTAGCGCCTGCCAGTCCGGCTTCGTAAAGGCCCCGGCCACCCGATGCAATACCTCGCCGTCCGGCGCCAGCAGATAGACGTTGGCCACGTCCGCCCGCGCGTCAAAGTGTCCCGCCACTTCACCGGTCCAATCCAGTAGTATGGACGCCGCCTCATCTTGCCGGAACAGCGCGCGCACCATCGGGCGCAGCAAGCGCGGCACGGAGGAAAGTTCAGCAATACCCTGGATATGCAGGACGTCGGCATAGTGTTCCGCCAATGGGACCAACCAACCGTCCAGTTGCTCGGACCCGACGCGGTCTGCGACAAGCAACACCATCGGCCTCTCCAACGGAAACACAATCGAGTGGTCATCGCCATATTGATCCGATAAGGTAAACGAGCGGGGAGCGGCCAGCGACGATAACGCCGAAGACCAAACGAAAAGGATTAAACAAATAGAACCGCGCGACATGGCGACACCGTACCGCAGGGTGCCCCGCAAAGGAAACGCAAAGTCTCGGCGGTTAGCAGTCCGCTCGTAGGGTCGCCGTAAGGCGATGGCAGGGGCCTCGCGCTCCTTGGAAGGAGCTCTGCGACGCCGGGATGCGGCCCGCGACTATTTTGCGGGTTAAGTTATTCCCGCTTCCCCGACAGACTATGCGAATATAACATCTCATAGAACGACACCATGACTACCACAGCAACAGAACCAGCCCCGCGCGCCGTGTCGTTACCGCGCAGCGAGGTGGTCTGGACGGAGGCGGAGTGGCGCGCCTTCGAGCAGCGTACCCGCGAATCCGCCTTGCGCGCCGCCAGCGAAGAAGTCGCATGGAACCGCGTGGTGCGGGCTTCCCGGCGCACCATGCGCCGCTACACGACGAGCTTTTTTATCGTCAGCCGCTTCCTCCCCCGCCTTAAGCGCGATCAAGTGGAGGTGATCTATGCCACGGTCCGCTATCCCGACGAAGTGGTGGACACGTTTCCGCTTAGCTGCGATGAGCGACGTCAACGATTGAACGACTGGCGCAACGCGTATGAAGCGGCGCTCAAGAGCAACAGCCTGATGGAGTCGTTGCGCGCCGAGGTGCCGTGCTTCCTGGCCGGTTTCGCGGAAGTCGTGCGCCGCGCCGGCATCCCGCCGGAGCATTATCGCTCGTTCCTCAAGGCGATGGAGATGGACATCACCCCGCGCCGATTCGATACCATGGACGCGCTGATTCAGTCTTATGTCTATGGCAGCGCCACCGTGGTCGGCTATTTTCTCGCCCATGTGTACGGGGCGGAGCGGCCCGATGACTTCCATCGCACCCTCAAAGCGGCGCAGGACCTCGGCATTGCGCTACAACTCACCAATTTCCTGCGCGACGTGGGCGAGGATCAAAATCGTGATCGCGTCTATCTCCCGCGCGACCTGTTGGACGCTGAAGGACTGACCGAAGCCGATGCCCGCGATCCCGCCCATCAAGAGGCGATTGTGCGGGTCGTGAAAACGATGGCGCGGGAAGCGGATCGCTATTACCGCCGCGCCGCCGAAAACCTTGACGCCTTTGCCGCCGACAGTCGCATGGCGATCCAAGCCTGCATCAATGTATACGGTCGACTGAACCGGCGCATTCTCGAAAATGAACGCGGCTTGGGACACCGGGAAAGTGTTTCCCTGCGCGAAAAGTGGCACGTCTTGCCCGCCACCAAATACTGGAAAATCCCGCTCGCTTATATCCTGCCATGAACACAGCCCATCACACCCGTGCCGCCATTATCGGTGGCGGCCTCGGCGGTCTCAGCGCCGCCATCCACCTGCAGCGGGCCGGCTATCAAGTCACCCTGTACGAAGCGCAGCCGCGTGTCGGCGGCCGCGCCAACCTGATTGAACGGGACGGTTTCCGTTTCGATACCGGCCCCTCCCTGCTGAACTATCCGTGGGTCTTCGAAGAGCTGTTTCAAGCGGCTGGGCGTCGCTTCGAGGATTATGTCGAATTGATCCCCGTCGATCCCTCCATTCGATTTGTCTGGCCGGAGGGCGAGACCTTCACACTGTCGAGCCAGATCGATCGCTTGCGCGAGGAGTGCGAGCGACTCGAACCCGGTTCGTCGCCGGGCCTGATGGCCTTTCTGGCCGACGCCGAATTCAAATACAACCTCTCCTTTCAGAAGCTCGTCCGCCGCAACGAGGATAACCCCATCAAATGGGCGGCCGCCATGTCGCTCACCGAGATGCGCCGCTCGGCGGTTTGGCGTTCGCTCTACAAAGAACTCAGTCGCTTCTTTCGCAACCCGCGCATTTGCGAAGCGCTGGGCTCCTACGCCATGTATCTCGGCGGTTCACCTTGGACGCTCCCGGGCCTCTTCTCAATACTGCCCTACGGCGAGCTGGCCTACGGCTTGTGGTTACCCAAAGGCGGCATCTACGGACTGGTGGAAGGCATCGAGCGACTCGCATGCGAATTGGGTGTGACAATTGAAACCGGCAAGCCCGTCGCGCGCATCATCACGGCGGGTGATCGCGTCACCGGTTTGGCGTTCAAGGACGGCTCGACGGAGGACTGGTCCGTGGTGGTATCGAACGTGGACGTGCCGACCACGCAGACGCAGTTACTCGGGCGACCTAAACCGACCAAGATGGGCATGACGCCGGGCGTGATCACGTATTACTGGGCGATCAAGGGCAAGGTGGACAACATCAAGCATCACACCATCTTTTTGCCGGACGACTTCAAGGACTCCTTCGCTGATCTGCTCGAGCGCGGTCGCATCCCGCGCAACTTGCCGTTCTATGTCAGTGTGCCGTCCGATACCGATG
>SKZA01000394.1 GCA_007127595.1 Kiritimatiellia bacterium | reverse complement strand
TTACATCTGCGAAACGGCCGGCCTCAATCCGCGCGCGAAACCCACGCGGATTGCGCATCAGGAAAGCGAAGCGCTGTTCAAGGCGATCAACAGCGTAAAGCTGATGCGGCCGCCGACGGATTGTCTGTCGCCGATCGGCGAGGAACAGATCATCGCGGGTTTGAAAAAGGAAATCGAAGCGGATTTCTACACGGCGGTGACGCGCGGGCCGACGGTCTATCGCGGGAACCCCTTCCAGGTGGAGGTCGGATTGGCGTATGCCAAGCCGGGCGAAAGCGAGGATTTAGGCGGTGACGACCCGATTCGCGTCATGCGTTTTGCGAATCGTGTGCCTTTGCTGTACATGGGCGGCGCGTGCGCGATTACGAAGGCGGTCGGGGGCGTGAATTGGAAGGCGTACGGCTTGGCGCAACCGAAGGGTTCGCTACCGCTCGGACCGATGGTGATCATGGCGCATATGGCGAGCGTGTGGGTCCCGTTCACCAGCGAGAGCAAGGAAGCCGTGGCGCATTATCAGGAGATTATCCGCGAATTGACGTTTGCCTTGCAGGAATGCGGCCGCCGCCTGTCGGTGTATTTGAACAAGCGGAAACGCGCGGCGGAGGCCGAACGGAAGCGCGGCTACATCGAGAAGTACATCCCGCATCTGGCGCTGGGCTTGAAGGAAGTGCTGGATTTCAGCGATCGGGAAAAAGAGCGCGTGGAAAAGAATTTGAAACAGATGCTGGAACGAACACATCTGGAGGTGTGAAAAGAAGAGAACCGCGAATAGACGCGAATACACGCTAATGTTCCGGGTGGAAACTCCTCGCGGTTTCATCTATTTGCGTCCATTCGCGTTCATTCGCGGTTCTTGTTGAGGGAGACTATTATGGCGACGAAGTCAGTCAAAGGACCGGAAGTGGTGTCGAAGAAGGAGGCGTCGAAGAAGATTGTCGGCGTGGCGGACCGTATCCATCAGGACATCACGAAGAAGAAAAAGAAGCCGGAGATGCGTTTTCCGATCCGGTCGCTGGCCAACGTGAAATACGACGTGAAGCGGGGACACTTCGAGATTCTCGGCAAGGAATCGACCCGCACATTGTCGTACAATACGGTCAAGGCGTTTGCGCAATCGATGCGCCTGCTGGCGACGACGAAGAATGACCTGCTCGATCGCGACGATATCGCAGGCAAACGCGAGGTGTATTACAACAGCAAGAGCTGGGGCGAATGCCGTTTCGACGTCCAGCCGGAAAGCGACAGCCTGCTTGACGACATCGAGGCGATGCTGGCGATCAACCGCGAACAGCTTGGCTATATACCTGAAGAACGAGGCGGAGACGTGTGCGGGCCCATCGTCATTATCGATAGGGATCCGTCCACGGGCAAGGATATCAAGATTGACTGCACCAAGTTGGGCTCGGGCGCCTGGAGCGTCCCGTCGCGCGTCGAACATCTGCGTTTCCAATCCAAAGCCAAATTCCTGCTTGCGGTTGAGACCTCCTCGCTGTTCCAGCGTTTGGTGCATCATCGCTATTTCGAGAAGGCGAACTGTATCCTGGTTTCCATGAGCGGCGTGCCAACGCGCGCGTGTCGGCGCTTTATCCGCCGTGTAGCCGACGACCTGAAGATGCCCGTGCTCGCGTTTACGGACGGCGATCCGTACGGCTACTGCAATATCTATCGCACCTTAAAGGTGGGCTCCGGGCAGGCCGCGCATATCAACCGTTACTTCTGCGTGCCGACTGTTCAGTTTCTGGGCGTTACCCCGCAGGACATCATCGACTACAAGTTGGAAGACACCACGCATCCCCTGGAAGATGTTGATGTGAAGCGGGCGAAGGACGCGTTGAAGAACGATCCGTTCATCAAGCATCACAAGGAATGGCAGAAGGCCTTGAACCAAATGCTGAAGATGGGCGTGCGCATCGAGCAACAAGCGTTTGCCAAATATGGATTAAATTTCGTGCTGGATACGTACCTGCCCGAAAAACTACGCAAAAAGAACTTCCTCCCGTAGCGAGCGAACGCTCGCTCAAGCTATGTCTCCAGCACTTGGTTCTGCAGGCGCAGCATCCGGGCGTATAGTCCGTCGGCTTCCACCAGCTTCTCGTGTGTGCCCCGTTCCACGATGCGGCCGCGGTCCATCACGAGAATGCTGTGCGCGCGCTCAAGTTGCAGGAGGCGGTGAGTGATCCATAACATCGTTCGCCCGGAACCGTAGGCGAACAGTTCGTCCAATACGCGCTGCTCGGTGACGGCGTCCAGGTGCGAAGTGGGTTCGTCGAGCACGAGTATGGGCGCATCTTTCAAAAACGCGCGGGCGATTGCCATGCGTTGACGCTCGCCGCCCGATAACGTGGCCCCTTGTTCGCCGATGAGCGTGTCCAGGCCGTTCGGAAGGGCGCGTACAAACCCGGCAAGTTGCGCCCGCTTCAGGGCGCTCCATAATGAGTCGTCATCCGCGTCCTGCCTGGCGAGCTGAAGGTTGGTGCGAATGGTGTCATTGAACAGGTGCGTGTGTTGGGGAATGACGGCCATGTGACGAATGACTTCTTCCTGCGTGTAGTCCGTCAGCGGCCGGCCATCGAGTGTAATGACGCCGGCGTCGGGATCGCGGAAACGCAGGGCCAGGTAGGCCATGGTGCTTTTGCCCGCTCCGCTGGGACCGACAATCGCGAGTCTCCGGCCGAACGGCAGGGAGAAGCTGACATCTGCGACGGCATCGATCGAATCGTAGGCAAAGGTCACCTCTTCGAATCGGATATCGTGTGTGGCGGGTTGGATCGCGGATGCGGGCGCACGGACGGGTGGCGGTTCGTGGCGCAAGGCTTCGATCCGGTCGTGCGCGGTTTGGGTCTGCTCATGGAATTGAAAGGCCGTGCCAAGCGCTTG
Organism: Kiritimatiellia bacterium; assembly: GCA_007127595.1. GTDB lineage: Bacteria > Verrucomicrobiota > Kiritimatiellia > SLAD01 > SLAD01 > SKZA01. The sequence continues at coordinate 8,350 of SKZA01000394.1, read as the reverse complement.
CACAGCCTCAAAACTGGTGAGCACACCGAGTGTGAGCATGGCAAGGTGTACGCCCTGTAATTCCCCGCTCGCGACCATGGGGATGGCCAGTACAAGAACGGTCCACATGCCCAGATGGCCGCAGAGATGGTGCAGACCGTCCTGTGCGCCGCTGATGGACGCCTGCTTGATTTGCAGGTCGCTCAACTGGCGGTCCCCCGCCTGCACTATCCGGCGCGCTCGTTCCTTTGCTCCCAGCGTGAGGAGGTCGCCGAGCCCCTGCAGGTTCTCCACAAGAGCGGATTGCAGGTCGGATCGCGCGAACACCTGATCGCGTCCCAGTCCGCGCGCTTGGGCGACCGCGTACCACGGCAAGCCCACGCCGTTGAGCGCGAGGAAAAAGAACGTGACCCATGCGAGCAATGGCGAGAAGACATGCAGCGCCGCTACCGTAATCGCAATGACGATGATCGCTGTAAGTGTCGGCGCTATCACGCGCAGGTACAAGTTTTGCAGGGAATCGAGGTCGGCCACCATACGTGTCATGAGATCACCGGACCGCCGTCGCAGCAGGAGGCCCGGCATCAGGGGTTCGAGGATGTGATAGAGCTGTACGCGCAGGGCCATCAACCACTTGAAGGTCAGATCATGCGAGACAAGTCGTTCCAGGTAACGGAACGCGGCGCGGGACAGGGCAAAGAACCGTACGGCGACGATGATCAACATGAGATCCAGGATCGGGGGGCGTTCCGCCGCGCGTGAGATCAAGTAGCCCGAACTGGTCATCAAACCCATGCCCGCCAGCACGGTACAGACGGCGGCGAAGATGGAGAGTACGACCTGCCAGCGATAGGCGCGCGCAAGTTGAAGGAAGAACGTCAGCCCTTTGAGGGTCTGCTGTCGCTCGGTCATGTGGTCCTCCCCAGCATGTGTGCATACGCGCCGTTACGGGCGAGCAGGTCTTCATGGGCGCCTTCTTCAACGAGGCGCCCGTGTTGCAGGACCAGGATACGGTCAGCGCGATAGATGGTGCGCAGGCGATGCGCAATGACGATGACCGTGCGATCGCGAGCGATTCGCTCGAAAGCGCGGCCCAATTTCTCTTCGCTTTCGGGGTCGAGATGGGACGCGGGCTCGTCCAGCAACAGGATCGGCGCATCTTTCAGATAGGCGCGCGCTATGGCCAGTCGTTGCCGTTCCCCGCCGCTGAGGCGCCAAGCCTGTTCGCCGAGCATCGTTTCATACCCGTCCGGAAGGCGGGTAATGAAGTCATGGGCTTCGGCAAGGGTCGCCGCATCGCACAATTCATCCAGCGTGGCGTCGGCGCGGGCCATGCGCAGATTGTCCAGCACGCTGCCATGAAACAAGGCGGGGTGTTGCGGCACCACGGCCAGGTGCGTGCGCCACACGTCGCGGTTGATATCCTGCAGGTCGATATCGCCCGCACGAATAATTCCACTTTCCGGGTCGAGGTGCCGACACAGCAGGTGTAAGAGCGTGCTCTTCCCCGCGCCGCTCGGTCCCATTAACGCGGTAATTTCGCCGTGCCGAATCGTGGCGGTAATCCCGTCGACGGCCTGCTGTTCGCGGCCCGGATACCGGAACGAGACATCATAGAGTTCCAGGTCAAAGGGCTTGTTCGGAGGCGCAAGCGGCTTGGCGGGCGAGGATGGGATGGGTACTTCCAGTAACTCGAATATGCGATCGGCGGCGGCTTGACCCTCCATCGCGGCGTGATGTTCCGTGCCGAGCTGCCTGAACGGGAGATAGAACTCGGGCGCCAGGAGCAGCACGAACAGGCCGAGTTGGAAGGGGATATGTCCTTCCACAAGGCGCACTCCGATTTGTACGGCGACAATCGCCGTGCTCAAGGATGCCGCCAGCTCGAGCACGAGGCCCGAAAGAAACGCGATCTTCAGTACGCCCATCGTGGTGACGCGATAACGATTGCTGATTCGGCGAATATCGGTTTCTAGTGATCGGCTGCGTCCGAAGAGTTTCAGTGTGGTAAGCCCCTGCAATACATCGAGGAAATGTGCGCTCATGCGACTCAGGGCGCGCCACTGCTTTTGCGTACGTTTTTCCGCCATGCTGCCGATCAGCCACATAAAGAGGGGAATCAGCGGACCGGTGCATAGCAGGATGATCCCGCTTAACGGGTCGATCGACAGCACAAACCCGGCAATGACGAGGGGGGCGATCATGACGTGGAGCGCGCGCGGCAAATAGCGGGAGAAATAGGCGTCGATCTTTTCCAGGCCTTCCGTCAGCGTGGCAGTAAGTTCGCCGGTACGTTCACTTTTCAGTTGGGCGGGGCCCGCGTCCAACAGGTGATCAAACAGGCGCCGGCGGAGATCGGACTTGATGCGAACGGCCCCGCGTTGATTCACGTATTGATGAATCCCGATCAACAGGCCGCGCAGGAGAATGACGCCGAGCAGGAAGAAAATAGGGGTATGCAGGTCGGACTGTGCCGCCCCTTCCATGAATGCCTCATGGATAATGAGGCTTAACCAGAACATCTGGGCGATGACGACGGTCGTCATCAGCAGACTGATGCCCGCTGACACGGCAAGCAGGCCGTGAATGCGTCGTGTCAGGCGGATGAGTGGACGATGGATCATGCGGACAGCATAGACGGCTTCGCGCAGGGTGCAAGCGCGTGCATGCACGCCACAGATTCACGCAGCCGGTCTGCTCGCATCCGACGAAACGCGCTCGTTAAGGGGATGCCGCGAAGCCCTCAACCGGCAAAACGTGAAATGCCCTATCTCAAAACGTATATTTCAGGGTCGAGACAAGGTTTAAATCATTACGCTTCGTATCTTCGGCTGGGTGGCTGTCGTAACGGTGTTGCAGGGTGACGCCGAGGCTGATGGCGGCGGAAACGGCGGATTCCACCCCGATTTCCGAATTGAGCAGGTACCGATTGAAATCGTCGATCCGCGGAATGTATTCCGTGCCCTGCCAAAGGCGGGCCCGCTTATTGATGCGCCAACTGAAATCCTGCGCAAGACGCAGCGCCACAAAATCCTGCGTCAGACGGTCCTGTCTTTGCACCACATGGGAGGGACCGCCTTCCACGCTGAGGCGAAATTGCTCGTCGCGCAGGAAGAAATAGCCGAGGGCGGGACCGTAGATTACCCGGTAGTCGAGTTTTTTGATGGCGTCGTAACTGATTTCCGCCATGGCGTCCGCAAAGAACCGGGTGTCAATCAGCCGCTTGTACTCCACGCCCATCCGGCCGAATTCCGCATTCTTGTCCTTGTCGGCTTCGCCGTAGGTCCACTCAAGTTCGTAGAGCCATTCGTATCGTTCCTCAATGAGCTCGGCGCGCCCCGCTACGCGATGGAGCAGGGTGTCGCTGTTGCCCCGCGCCTGGTTGAAGCCGAGGGTAAGGCTGCGTTCCCATTCGCCGGTCGGCTCGGCTTGGGTCGCCCCGTTCATGCTGAACAGGATGCTGATCGATAAGAAGATTCCGTGAATAGCGTTCTTGGACATACTAAAGCGTCTCCGTGTTATCTGTTGCAATTGGGTTCCCGACCATACGGATAGTGTCGCGGGCGTCAAGTCTGTGTGTGCGATACACCGTGATCGCGGCGTTGTCGAGGACACCCGATGTGGTATGCTGTGCTCCTGCGGCGTGTTGTCGCAAAGGAACTCAGATGGTTTGTGGGTCCGCTAAAATAATGAGAAGGGTGTGTGTGGGACTGGTCGTTCTGGCCGCCCTCCCGGCATGGGGTGATCCTTCGGCCTTGGAGATCAATTATCGCGTACGTATCCGCGGTGTCGATGACCGCGAATTGCGCAACGATCTGATGAGCGTGTCCGATGCCGCGGAATTGATCAATCGTCCGCCTATTTCGGAAATGCAATTGCGTCGCCGGGCGGAACGGGACGTGCCGCGTTTCTTGCAGGTGCTCCGTTCGCACGGCTACTTTGCGGCACGGGTGGATGTGGACATTCGCACGGACCGCAGACCCGCACGGGTACGCTATGTAGTGGATGTCGGGCCGCTCTATCACCTGCGGGACGTGCAAATCCGTTCGGCCGACGATGAGCCGGATGCGCCGGCCCAGCCGCGACCGGATCGAGTGGGGCTGGTGTCCGGTGAGCCTGCCCGCGCGCGCGCGATCCTGCAGGCGGAGGACCGGATTGTGCGGGACCTCGGTCGCAAAGGCCATCCCTTTGCGCGGGTCGAAGATCGGGAAGTACGCGTGGAGCACGCGGCGCAGGCCGTGGATGTGATCTATACCTACGTCGCCGGCCCCCCGGCGGTTTTCGGAGAGACATCGCTCCACGGTTTGACGTCGGTGCGCGAACCTTTTGTGCGCGGTAAGATTCCGTGGCGTCCGGGCGATCCTTATGACGGTAGCCAGTTGAGGCTCGCACAGCGGCGCATAACCGATTCCGATCTTTTCGCGACGGTGCGCGTGATCAAGGCCGAAGAACTTACGCCGGACGGCGAACTGCCCCTGCGCGTGGAATTGAGCGAACGCAAACATCGCTCCATCGGTTTCGGTGTCGGCTATGCGAGCGATGAGGGAGTGCGCGGCCGCGTGTGGTGGGAACATCGTAACCTGATTCGTCGGGGGGAACGACTCGGGTTGGCGGGGACCCTGTCGGAAATCGGTTACTCCGCCGAGTCACGTTTTCAGAAGCCGGATTTTCTTCGGGTCGATCAGGTGTTGAAGATTGCCTTGCGCGCGGCGCTCGATGAGCCCGACGCGTTTCGCAGTCGGAATGTGGGCGGATTGATCAGCGTGGACCGGGAATTGCGACCGGGACTGATCGTAGGGGCGGGTACCGGTTTCAAATATTCATCCGTGCGGGATGCGACGGAGAAAAATCGCTTCGGCTTGGTCTATCTTCCCGTGAATATGGATTGGGATCGCAGCGATGACTTGTTGGATCCGCGCCGCGGCGGGAGGTTGAATTTAAGCATGGCTCCGTATCGCGACGTTATTGATACGGAAGTGGCCTTCATCAAAGGACGTGCGGGCGGGACACAATACATTCGCATCACGCGTCGGCCGGAGTTGGACCTCGCGCTGCGCCTTGTGGCGGGCAGTATTGCAGGGGCGTCGCGAGACGACGTGCCTGCGGACGAGCGTCTCTACGCGGGCGGTGGCGGCACCGTGCGCGGTTTCGAGTTCCAGTCGGTCGGCCCCTTGGATGAGCGCAACAAGCCGGTTGGCGGTAAGTCGCTGACCTTGGTTTCAGCCGAAGTGCGTTGGCGCCTGAATCAGGAGTTCGGCTTGGTCGTCTTTTCCGATGGCGGAGCGGTGTACGAGGACAGTATGCCCGAATGGGGCGAGGACGTGCTTTGGGGCGCAGGTTTCGGTGTTCGCTACTTCACCCCGGTCGGGCCATTGCGGTTTGACCTGGCGTTTCCGCTTAACCCGCGCTCGGGCGGCGTGGATGATGCGTATCAATTCTACATCAGCCTCGGACAGGCGTTTTAGGAGAGCGTAGTGGATATCAACACGTCAACAAAAGGGACTCCTCGCTATTTTGTGCGGGTAGCACAGCGAGCGCTATTGGAGATGGGCTGCCGGCCTTGATGATCTAATGAGTCGCGCAAAGAAATTGTTAATCGCGCTCATTGCGCTCGTGTTGTTCATCGGCGTTGCGCTCTTTCTTGTGTCGCCGTCGGGGTTGCGTCTGTTGACGCCCGTCCTGGAACGGAAGTTGGCCCGGGTGTTGCATGTGCCTGTCGAAATGGACGGACTTGTTTTGCGCTGGCCGTTGCAGATGGAATTGGAGCATTTCCGCGCTGCGGATGATAACGTGACGTATCTTGAGCTGGACCGCGCCCGCGTGCGGATATCCCTGCGCCAATTGTTGCTGCGTAACGTGTGGCTGCATCATGTGCGCGCTGAACGAATCGTTTATAACGGGTTGCCTGCGGCGCTCCTCGCCGCCAGGCCGGATCCCGAACCGGATCGGGATCGCCGTCCCATGCCCGATCCCGCCGTCTTGATCGCGCGCATCACCGTATTGGACCTGAACCTTGACGAAGTGGAGATCGGCGATCGCATATTGTCTCAAACGGCCCGGTTCGGCGTCGCCGGCGCGTTTATCTCCGAGGATGACGGAAAACATGGGCGCTTGTCAGTGAAACTTCGGGCATGGGGCCAAGAGGAGTGGAGCGATGACGGGCCGTCCCTTGAATGGAACGTTCACGCGGTTGAAGCGGTGCGTGCTGAATGGCTTGTTTCTGCTTCCCTTGTCGCCGGGCGGTGGGGGCCGTTGGTGCCGAATTGGCCGGCGACTGTGGACGACGCTCTGCGCGCAAGGATCGTGTTGGATTTTGAAGCGGGAAAGCGGGCGAATCTGCGGGAACTGGACCTTGCATCTTCGATTGTGAAGGTGAAAGGAAGCGGTTCATTTGATGTTCCGGAGTCGCATCTGGATGCACGTGTAGAGATTATGGCCTCGGATATTTCGGTTCTGTCCGCATGGCTGGATCCCGAAATGGAGGGAGCGGTGACCGCGGTCTGCTCGTTTACGGGGAATCCGATCGCGCCCGCGTTGGACGCGTTCGTGCGATCCGACTCTGTACGGATCGCGGATCACAGAATTGTAGATATTGAAGCGCGCCTTGAAGCGGACGCGCTGGACGTGATGTCCCGCGGTGAACTGTCCGCGCAAGCGATTGTGGATGACTTGCCCGTGCGCGTGTCGGGCCTGTATCGACTTGACCCGTCCCTTGTGGCGGTGAGTCGCGCGCGCGTGCATGTCTTGAACGCTCTTCTGACCGGTGACGCGGAGTACGCGCTCGACACGCGCACCTTTCAGGGCATGTTCCATCTCGAAACCGATGACGTCTCGGAACTGGCTGCCCATTGGGACGTGGAGGCCGCGGGTCGCGGCGAGGCGGTCTTGCGCGCGGAGAGGCCGGATGGACGTCAGCACATCATTCTCGAAGCGTTGATCTCGGAGGTCGAGGTCGCACAAGGCCGTATGGAGTCGTTGTCTGTCGAGGCCGCCCTCGCCGACCTGTTCGGTGAGCCGACAGGTTATCTTTGGGTGCGCTTGCATGATTTGGCCGCAGGCGATTTGCAGGTCCAGGAGGTTGACCTGGCGATGGCGGGCGACACGCGGATCGTGGACATTGAGCTCAACGGTCAAGGCGAGTTAATCGAGACATGGACGATCTCATCAAAAGGCGCGCTGCAACTGGACGACCTGCAACTAAGGGAATTGCGTATTGATGAGTTTGGTTTGCGGCATCGCGACTTTGCGTTGGTGTTGGAGGATCTCGTGCGCTTCAGCCGCACGGAAGAGCATTATGCGATCGATCGGCTGGCTCTGCGCATCGGCGAAGGACGTTTGTTGGCGTCGGGATCGGTGCGAGCCGACTACGTGGAGATGGACGCGTCGTTGGAAGACCTGCCGCTATCGACCTTCGGCTTTGCCGGGGTCGGCGATGCGCATGGAGATATGGAAGGACGTTTTCAGATGAGCGGCCATCCCGCCGATCCGGCAGCGGAATTGTCGCTCCAATTCAGCGGATTGAAACCAGCCGACACAAACTTCTGGGACGGCCCGCCGGCTTTCTTTTCCGTAACGGCGTGGCTTGAAAATGGCCGGCTCAGTAGTCGCAGCATGTTGGAGGGATTGACGGGGCGTCCCGTGGAACTCGACCTGAACTTTCCGTTACAGGTGGCCCTATATCCCGTGCACCTGCAGTGGCCTCCCGAAGGCGATGTCTCCGGGCACTTTCTGGCGGAGACCGATCTGGGTGAGTTGGCTACGTTATTCGTATTGGATGTGCATCGTCTGGCCGGTCTCCTTTCGGTTGATTTGGCATTGAGCGGGACTGTGGACGAACCCGATGTTTCGGGACACGTGCGCGTCAAGGACGGCGCCTACGAACATGATCGCTGGGGTACCGTACTCCGCAATATCGATGTGAGATTGTCGGGTCGCCGTGATCGTCTGGCGATCGATCATTTGACGGCGACGGACGGCGATCGCGGGCGGCTCGAACTGAGCGGGCATTTACTGGTCAAGCCGGACGAAGAGTATCCATTTACGACGACCCTGACGCTCGACCAATTCCGTCTTTTGCGTCATGACACCGCGCACGCCACGGGCCGCGGCTCGCTGACCTGGGAGGGGGATCGCCGGGCCAGCCGGGTGGCGGGGTCGGTAACGGTCACGCCGATGGAACTGCGCATTCCGGAACGATTGCCCGCGGCATTGATCGATCTGGAGTATGTGGAAATCAATGGCGAAGAAGGGGCGGAGGTCACGGAGAATGATGTACTGGAGGAGGTGGCTGCGCATGACCTGTCCTTGGACGTGGAGGTGGCGTTTCCTGATCGCGCTTTCGTTCGCGGGCGGGGTCTCGATTCGGAATGGG
>SKZA01000087.1 GCA_007127595.1 Kiritimatiellia bacterium | reverse complement strand
TGATAGTAAATGGTCTTACCGGTGTACGGCGCGACCGGCTGTGCGGGGACGGACCTCTGCAGGTTCGGCCCCGTCATCCAAGCCACATTGGTCCCCTCGCAATGCTGCCCCTGCGTGTTGACCCGCGCAATGTACTTGTATTCCAGTTCGGTCCCCGCCTGCACGGCCACCTGCCCCGTCCACACATTTCCGGGCGTCCAATATAGCCGAATCGCCTCCACCGGATTCCACGCGCCCACGTCGGGATGGCTCCCAACGACATATACGCTTCGGCCCAAACCCACATCCCACGTGTAATTGAACGGCACGGGCTCGCGATGCGGACTGGCCGCCTGCGCCGAGGCGCAACATATCCCGATCACGATGGCTGACAATAATGATCTCATTGAAACCTCACATCGTATGCGGCTAAACGCACAACCCACCACCGGCACGAGCAAATGCTCCCTGCTGGAGCAGGGAGCCACGCGCGGACACGTCTATCCGCAATTCCGTAGCGCCCTGCTCCAGCAGGGCGCTTCCCGGGCTGCCGACAAGCATAGTGATTCGTCTCATGCATCCAGCGCCAGTACCCGATCGGCGACCTCCCTGAAATCCGTCGATCGCGTGAAACCGAGTTTCCGGATCCGATCCGTCGCCAACTGGCTGTTAGCCGGTCGCAGCGCCTTTCGGGCCGCCGGGGTCTTGACCGGTCGGATATGATCCGCGCCTGCATTCATCCGTGCCGCCAGTTCCAAAGCCCAGCGATACTGTGTTTGGCCGCGTGAGTTGCTGCAATGATACACGCCCGCGGCTTTGCGTTCCAATAGAAAAGCAATGGCGGCCGCCACGTCCCGGATATCCGTAGGGAAACGCATGGTAAAGTCATCGAGTTCCATAAGCTTCTTGTCCGTGATGCCTTGTGCCAGCTTGGCGATAAACCCGGAGTCGGCAAATGTGGAGCCATATCCCATGAGCAAGGGGATGCGGAGTATCAAGGTTGAATCACGACGTGCCGCGATGTCTTCGGCCTCCTTCTTCGATAGACCGTAGTAGTTGACGGGCCGACGCTCGTCATCCTCATGATAAGGCGGGTGTTCTCCGTCAAACACGTAGTCGGTGCTGATCAACACGAGACGCGCGGCTTCGGGCAGCGCATCCATGAGAGTCGCTACGGGTTCCACGTTCAACCGTCGCGTTTCCTCCCGTTCCTCCTCGCAAAAGTCCGGATCCCGGTACGCGGCGCAATGGATCACCAGATCCGGCCGCTCCTCCGCCAGGGCCTTCCGGACCGCCGTTGCGTCCCGCAGGTCGACCATACGGATAGCTCCCGTTGCATGGTGATGGCCCCACCCCGCGACGGAGGTGTCCTGTTCAAACCGCTCGACCACCGCGCGCCCCAGAAAGCCGCTTGCCCCCGTCACCACTATACGCTTCGGGTATTGCACTCTTCCCTTTCAGCTACTACGATCCCAGTTTTTATTCGACCCGCCGTACGAATCAGGCGGAGAGACTATCGCCACAGGAGCAGTGATTCAATGAATATCATCATTGTTGGGATCACCGCACGGGGCGACCGACATCACGTAAGGACGGTATGCTATGCCACCACGTCAGAATCCACTGCTCAATCAATCGCCCGGCCTTGAAAAGGTCGCCACGCTGCTGGCGGTGTCCAGTTGCAAAGGTGGCGTGGGCAAATCCACGGTGGCGGTCAATCTGGCGTCGGCCCTTAAACGCAGCGGCGCACGCGTGGGCCTGTTCGATGCGGATGTCTACGGGCCGAGCCTGCCGACCGTCATCCGACCCGCGCATACCGATCTGTTCAGCCGCGACGAACTGATCCTGCCGCTCGAATACGAGGGCATGAAAGTCATGTCGTTCGGTTACGTGCCGCACGCGCCCGGGGGCAGCGGCGCCGCCATCATGCGCGGCCCGATGGTTACGCAAATCATCAATCAATTGTTGACCGGCACGGAATGGGGCGAACTCGACTATCTCATCATCGATATGCCGCCCGGCACGGGCGATGTGCAGTTGACGCTTACCCAGCTCATTCCATTGACCGCCGCCATCATTGTCACAACACCACAGGAACTGAGTTTTGTGGACGTCGTGAAAGGCATCCAGATGTTCGATAAACTGAAAGTGCCCACGGTGGCCGTGGTCGAAAACATGGCGTACTTCGCATGCGACGATTGCGGAAAGAAGCACTACCTGTTCGGCACCGGCGTGCGCCAGCGCTTGGTGGACCAGTTCGGCATCAAGAATTCGTTCGAAATTCCGCTGGTACCCGACGTGTCGCGTTTGAGTGACGCCGGCACACCGATCGTTTTGGAAAAGCCGGACCATCCCGTGTCGGACGTTTTCCGCCGAATAGCGGAATCGGCCATCGCGGAGATTCGTCACCTGCGCGAGGATGGCGGGGGGCCGCCCGGCGTGCGTTTCGTCATCGGCCGCGGCGTGGTGGTAACCTGGCCCGACGGACGCGAACAGGACATCGACCCCGCGGAATTGCGGCGAAGTTGTCGCTGTGCGCATTGTGTGGAAGAAATGACGGGCAAACGGCTACTCGACCCGGCAAGCGTTCCGGCGGACATCTATCCGACCGAAATCCATCCCATGGGCAATTACGCCGTCGCCATTCATTGGAGCGACGGACACACCTCGTCCATTTACCCGTTCGATTTGATCGCAGGGCTGGAGAATAGTTAGCACGTATCCGAGAACTGAACTGCGGCTCCGCAGAGCGTCGCCCTCCATAAAAGATTCAAAGGAATGCCGGGGCAAGTGGAGGGCGAGGCTCCCGCCGAGCCGAGTCTTGGAAGTGATGCTAGTCGCCTCGAAATGCCCACCCGCTCCGCGAGCCCCTGCTAAAACTGCTGCCGCCCGTGCAGCGCCCGGGCAAGCGTAATCGGATCGGAATACGCAATGCCGCTGCCTGCTGGAATGCCGAACGCGAGACGGCTGACGGTGATACCCGTTTTGAC
>SKZA01000038.1 GCA_007127595.1 Kiritimatiellia bacterium | reverse complement strand
GCATCAGCCTACACGAGCCTGTATAGAGCGAATCTGGGACGTTCACGTCTTCGTTCGCTCCTGTTCAGGCTCCAGCCAGAACGAAAGATCCGAAGATTCGCATCCTTTCCGCTCCCACGACACAAGGTCGTGGGGGCGCACAAGATACGACAAGGGCACCCATACACGGTGAGAAATGCGGGTGTTCAACAGCTTACGAAACCCCGTTTCGGAATGTTGAACTCAAGAGCACCCCAACGCATATTGCAGTCTTTGCTGAAGTCGCGAGCTTTGCGCCTACTCTGAAAGCGGATCCGCCTTCACCGAGAACGACCCGATGTAGTCCTTAGATGCCCTCGGGAGGTGCAACAACGGGCATCGGCCAACAGAGCGGAGAAACTGCGTTATGCCCGTGTCGCCCGCTGCCCTTCATAGACGGACTTCAAACGGAAGAACTCCGTGATCGTGTCGTCCATGACCTGCGCGTCGTATGCGAGCAGGCCGCTCACAATCAATTTCTTCGAGCCGGTGCCGACAATCGCGTCGCCGGCCTTCATCTGAAATTGGAAACGCACGGTTGCCCGTTTCCCCTCCACGTCCAGGGTACCGCCCGCAAATTCCACCTCAGGCTCCTTCGCCGGCAATTCATCCAAGGCGAAACCCATACTGTCATAGATCACCATCGGACGCTGCGGATTGAACATGACCCCTTTCTCCTCAAAAAGGGGCTTGAGGTAATGAGGGAAGTTCAGGCCCGAAAAAGCGACATAACGGCGGACAAACGCTTCCACCACCGCTTCGTCACGGGTGACCTCGCCCTCGCACACGGCCTCCAGGCAAACCTTCCCGGCCACATCCTCCACGGTGATTCGGCCGGGCCCGTCCTCCTTGAAGCGCAGCACCGTCTTGTCGTTCACCATGCTGTTGAAACGAAATGCCATCCGCTGGTATAGCCCGAAACGGGCCAGAACCAGGGCAAACAACAAATCGCCGGGCACACAAAAACGTCGCGCATCCGGATTATGAATCGGATTAAAGTCGCCGGCCACGTCTTTGGCAAAGCGGCTGGCCTGGTCCGCAGAGATGCAGACACCGCCTTTTTCCTCATGATAGAAGTCTTCGAACATCTTGACCGCTATATTGCCACAGGCAATAGTTCTGTCCATCTCGAAAACCGCATCGCGGTGTATGTCCATGGGCGTGGAAATCGAAAGAAAGTTTGTCGTTACAAGCGACGCATGGCGTCGGGCGCCGGGCGTACGCGTCGTGCAAGCCTATCTTGCGCGCGAGGCGGCGTGCAGCGTGCGCGTACGGATCGTGGAGGACACCGCCTGGCTGTCCGTCAAAGGGCGGGCGCGTGACGGCGCCAAGCCGGAATTCGAATACGTCATCCCCGTCCCCGAGGCGAAGGAGCTGATCGAACTATCGCCCTATCCCGTGATCGAGAAAGTGCGGCGAAAGATCGAATACGAGGGATTCGTATGGGAAGTGGACGAATTCTTCGGAGCCAATGCGGGTCTGGTGGTTGCCGAAATTGAGTTGGACGCGCCTGACCAACCGTTTCCGCTCCCGCCCTGGATCGGCCAAGATGTGACGGACGATCCGCGTTACATCAACGCCAATCTGGTGGTTCACCCGTATGGGGAGTGGAAGGCGCATAACCAATGAGCACAGGACGGCAAACCATTCTTGGAGCCGGCGGCGTAATCGGGAAAGGCCTTGCACGCGAACTTTCATCCTACGCCAAGCATGTTCGCCTCGTGGGACGCAACCCGACCAACGTGAACCCGGACGACGAGCTTGTAGTCGCCGACCTGCTGGACTCGGCGGCTGTTCAGGAGGCCGTGCGTGAATCCGATATTGCGTATCTCGTCGCAGGTCTTGAATACAAGGCGACGGTATGGCGCGAGCAATGGCCGACCATCATGGGGAACGTCATCGAGGCCTGCAGGAGACACGACGTGCGCCTCGTCTTCTTCGACAACGTGTACCTGTATGGGAGGGTCAACGGACCGATGACCGAAGAAACATCGGTAAACCCGTCCTGTGCAAAAGGCGAAGTGCGGGCACAGATCGCCGAAATGTTGATGAATGAAATAGTGGCGGGCAATGTAAAGGCCTTGGTTGCACGCGCGGCGGATTTCTACGGCCCGGAAGCCGTGACCACGTTTGTGCATCCGATGGTATTTGAAAAACTGCGCGCGGGGAAGAAAGCGGCATGGCTCTGTAACGACGATGTCCCCCATTCCATGACCTTTACTCCGGACGCCGTGCGCGGAACGGCCTTGCTCGGCAATACCGATGAAGCCTATGGCCAAGTGTGGCATCTGCCCACACATGGCGACGCGCCAACAGGCAAGAAGTTTGTTGAAATGGTCGCGGCGACGCTCAACGCTTCGCCCCGTTATCGAGTGCTGAAGCCCGGCATGCTCACATTGGTTGGTTTCTTCAATCCGCTCGTGCGCGAGTCCATCGAATTGCTCTACCAGAACCAATATCCGTATATCGTGGACAGCACCAAATTCAACCAATGCTTCTTCCAACCCACGCCGTATCGCGAAGGCATTCAGCAGACGGTTGAGTGGTTGGGCAGGTAACGCCATCCGTGACCGAGATGGGTTGCGGAAACCTAACCCGAATATTGCACAAAAAAGATGGTGAATTTCTTTTAACCTGTTAAGCTGTAATTAGTTACAAGCACAGCGCAGGAGAAATTCACCATGACAAAGTGTAAGCAAATCGAATGGGCCTTTCCAAGCGTTAAATCGAGGAAAGTGCGAGCGGATTTTCGTGGCGGAGCGATCACTTCTCATGGCGGCGTGCTGCTTCTGCGCCAGGCAGATCGAAAGCTGGGCTTGACGCGCGAAGCGGCTCGGTTCATTTCGGATAAGCGCGTTTCCGGGAAGGTCGCGCATTCGGCGGAGTCGCTTCTTCGACAACGTGTGTATGCGATAGCGTGCGGGGAGGAAGACCTTAACGACCACCACCAGTT
>SKZA01000311.1 GCA_007127595.1 Kiritimatiellia bacterium | reverse complement strand
GGGGGCGTCGTTGGTGATGGGTTCTCGTCTTTAGAAGCTGTAGTAAACGCCCAGGCCACCGTAGATGTCTTCACGCACGAATTCGCTCGGAAGTACATCGCTGTCCAGGGAGCCGACATAGTTCACGAAGGCGCTGACCGACACGTCTTCCACAATTTCCATCTCGGCGGTCAAGCCGATCAGATAATCATGCCAGCCGGACTTCCCGCCCGCCGTGATGCCCTTGGCGCCGTATGCGACCGAACCGTTGAGGGCGAGAGAAACCCCGTCAATCACTTCGAGTCCGTATTCAGCGCCGAGTACCGCGTAGGTCCCGTCGCTGGTGGCCAGGTTCTGGTAGACCGTGAGGTCGAGTCCGAGGCCGGGAACCACTTCCGTTCCGACGCTCACGTAGATTTCGCGATCAGCCGTCGCGAAATCAACGTCGCCTTCTTCCACGGAGACGATGGGCGCCGCCGGGAAGGTGTACTCGATGTAGCCGACCGTTAGGCTGACCGGATCAAGATCCACTGTGTACGAGACGTCGAAGTCGATTTCCGAGAATTCGCGCTCCGCGTATGTCCCGTCATCGTCCCCCAGGTCAAAGTTCGCCCACACTTCAATGGCGAACCCGCTCTCATGCTCGGCCGCCAGTGAGGGCTGAATGACGGCGTCCTTATTCAGCGTGATACCACGCCAGACATAGGACGAAACCGCATCCGCGCCCACCGTGACGTCCGCTGCATGGGCGGCATAGGTCCCCGCCATCATCAAGACGGCCGCAAGGCCGCTTTTCATTGTCTTGCCTGTCTTACTCATCTGCATTTCTCCTGCTTTGTTGTTCGAGTGCCCCGTGCCTGTCACGTGGCACACACGATATTGGTTAGCTTGTTGTCGGGATGCGAGGCCGGGCGCCATGCCGACGATACAATGCGTCAATCCCCCAGTTTGTTGATCGCACCGAACCGGATCGACACAGCGCCCGGTCGAATCAGCCGCCGATGGCCTCCTTGCCCTTCTCGCCGGTTCGGATGCGCACACAGTCGGCCAGATCAAGGACGAAGATCTTTCCGTCGCCGATCTTGCCCGTGCGCGCGCCCTGAATGATGGCGTCGATGGTGCTTTCCAGGTACTCTTCGTTGATGGCGACTTCCAAGCGCACCTTCTTCAGCAGGTTCACTTCGATGTCCGATCCCCGATAGCTTTCGTGGTACCCCTTCTGTTGACCGCAACCGAGCGCATTCATGACGGAGAGACGAAAGATCTCCTTTTCGTAAAGCGCCTGCTTTACTGCGTTCAAGCGCTCCGGTTGTATGTATGCAACAATCAATTTCATTGTGTTTCTCCTGTTATGCGGTGATGGATGATCACTGCGTAGTGTAGATTTCGAAGCCGGAATAGGCTTCCATTCCGTGTTCGCCAAGATCCAAGCCGCTCAATTCCTCTTCCTCGCTGACGCGGATCCCGATCGTCGCTTTCACCAGGCCGAAGATGGCCAGGGCCGCGACAAACGCCACGACGCCATAGGCGACCACGCCGATCAACTGGGTAATGAACGAGAACTCTTCGCCGCCGAAGATACCGACCGCCAGCGTGCCCCAGATCCCGCAGGTCAAGTGCACCGAGATCGCGCCCACCGGATCGTCCAGCTTCGCGCGATCGAGGCCGATGACCGAAACCACGACAAGGAATCCGGCAATGACGCCGATGATCACGGCGCTCGTGACGCTTACCACGTCCGCCCCCGCGGTAATGCCGACCAGGCCGGCCAGCGCCCCGTTCAGGGCCATTGTAAGATCCGGCTTCTTCTGGATGAACCACGACAAGACCATGGCGCCCAATACGCCGGACGCGGCGGCAATAGCTGTGGTCACGAAGACGAAGGATACTTCTACGGGGTCGGCTGATAGCACGGAACCGCCGTTAAAGCCGAACCAGCCGAGCCACAGCAGGAACACTCCGATGGTGGCCAGCGGCATGCTGTGCCCCATGATCGGCTTGATCGAGCCGTTAACATATTTCCCGAGACGCGGTCCGAGCAGGATCACGCCCGCGAGCGCCGCCCAGCCGCCGACCGAGTGGACGAGGGTGGACCCGGCAAAGTCATAGAAACCCATCTGATCCAACCAACCTTCGCCCCACTGCCAGCTACCCAGCCACGGGTAGACGAACGCCACATATAATGTGGTAACGAGCAAGAAGCTGTGCAGCTTGATACGTTCGGCCACGGCGCCCGACACAATCGTCGCGGCGGTCGCGGCGAACATGGCTTGGAAGATGAAGTCGGTCCAGTAGGTATAGACGCCGACGCCGTCCTCCGCGATGATCATGTCTTCCGGTCCCGCGCCGATACCGAAGCCGGCGAATCCGAACCATTGCCCCAATGAAAATTCGCAGGGATACATCAAGTTGAACCCGACGAGGGCGTAGGTAAGGATGCCGATGGATATGATCGCAGTGTTCTTGAACAGGATATTGACCGTGTTCTTCGCCCGCGTCATGCCCGCTTCGAGTGAAGCGAAACCGAGGTGCATCAGAAAGACCAGGAACGTCGCCACCAACATCCAGGTGTTGTTGGCCACAAACGTGGCATCTGCGCCCGTCACTGCCGCCGCCTCGTCGGCCAGGCTTACGACAGGCAAGCCGAAGACCGCGAGGATACAGAGAAACGCTACTGTCAACGTAACGGATTTTCTCATTTTACCATTCTCCTTATCATTATGTGATCAGCCCGAGGCACACCCTGTGCTTCGGTACGCGCACTCGCTTAGCAGCCGGTATGCCAACATTGGGCAGGGAGGAAGAGAGTTGTGTGTAATGCGCGCAATTCCAAGCAGATGCGCGTATGTTACGAGATTGTAAAGGAGCGAACTTCATGCCGCGATATCACAATCATGTAGCGCGATGGGGCATTCATTACATTCTTGTATGCTTTGGAGGGACGCGCTTCCGCGCGTCCGGGTCACGCGGAAGCGTGACCCTCCAATATGAGGTT
>SKZA01000234.1 GCA_007127595.1 Kiritimatiellia bacterium | reverse complement strand
GTCGGATCCAAGCGAATCGTGCGCGTGACGCGCACATGCAGGGGCTCGCCGAATTCGCGTGTCAACAGACAATGACGACTGCCGTCCTCCGTGCGCCAGGCCCGGCCCGTCCACGGGGTTCCGTCCAGCAGCAGTGACGGCGGCCAGTGCGTGTCCTGGAAATCCGGCCAATGACTTTGCGCCACAGGCCACAACCAGTCCCCCCCGAAATTCAACCAGTCGTCGCCGTCATCCGCCAAGCCTGTGCCGCCCACAAGGTCTTCGTCGAGCCGAAGGAGGTTTGGTTTCCCTTTGTGGCTCAAGTGTACAATGCGGCCGATTGCGGGGACGATGACTACTTTGATCTGGTCATTGACGAGCCGATACGCGCTTGGCCATCCCTTGTACTCGATTTCGGAAATGGGCGCGACCGGGACCGGTTCGGTATCAGCGGCATTCTGTGCTTGAGCATGCGAGGAAAGCAACAGCAAGGCGAGAAAGCAACTCCACTGGATGAACGGCGTCTTCATGCGCATCGAGTAGGGTAACCTGGGAGCGGGGGATAGGGCAAGAATCGTCGGATAGAATCGGCTCTATGCACCCGCTGTCCCGTGAGGGGGCTATTTCCCGAACAGGAACAGCAACCAATGATCCGTATGTCGAGCCCATGTCGCCTCGTCGTGTTTCCCGTCGGGATCCTCGGTTATCAACAGGTTCTTTCCGGGGGTAATTCCCTTGGCGGCAAGAGCCTGGGTCATGGCGTGCAGGTCCTCGCGAAGGCGCCGTTCAAGGTCATCGCCCGCGCCACAATAGAGGAAGAGGCGTAAACCGGGTGGTTGTTCCGTCCGCTCAACAATATCCAGGGTGTGGCGGTCCTGTTTGTACTGAAAGGCGGAGGACAGGCACGCCGCGCCGAAGAAAACTTCCGGACGCGTCCATGCCATGTAGAAGGAAATCCCGCCGCCCATGGAGGCGCCTGCTACGGCCGTGTGTGCACGGTCCGGTTTCGTCCGATACTCCTGATCGATAAACGGTTTGAGCTCTTCAATGACGAAACGGGTGTAGGCTTCGCCCAATTCAGGAGGGTTGTATTCGACAAACCGATCCGGTGTGCTGTAAATCCCGACAACAATGATCTCCTGTAATCGTTCTTCCTTGATCAATTTCGTGCACCATTCGTCCACCTCCCAGTCCTGTCCCCATGTGGACGTATTCGGATCGAACACCTGCTGCCCGTCATGCATATATAACACGGGATAACGGCGATCGGCGTCGGACCCGTAGGAGGGGGGCAGCCAGACAATGACCGTGCGTTTACGACGCAGATGAGCCGACGACACCTGTTCATGAACGCGATATTCGCCGGTGATCTTCGGTTGCGGAATGCGTCGATCATTCCAGTGATGTACCGCGCGCTCTTCAACCGTATCTTTGCCCGGCGGGATGCCGTGGTTTCCCGGAAGGCTGCCGTCCTGCTGCACTTCCTCGGTATCCCAGGAACCGCGTGTGACTTTGTACTCAACGGCGAGGTTGGAGGGGACAACGATGTCACCGGACCAGACCAGGTCATCGACACGCGTTAACGCCAAGCCTTCGGGATCCCATGCCCCGAGTTCATCGAGATTGCCGGTGATGAATACCTGTTCGCCAACGGGCAAGGGACTCATTGTGGTGACATGAAACGTGATGCGGCGTGCGGCGGGTTGACTCGTTTTTTTCTTCATAGTCTATGTCTTATAGAGCGGGTTATATCGGTCAATACCCCCATACTACAGTTGTCCGGGCTGACAGACCAGCGAATTCCATCTATAGTGTCGTTCAGACTATGACCGCACCCTCCATTCATACGGACGAGTTAACGCGGCGCCTGTACGCGAACGATGCGTCCGTGTACGAGGAAGTGCCTGTAGGCGTGGCGTTTCCGGTCGACGAAGAGGAAGTGCTGCATGTACTCCGTTATGCGCGCGAAAGGGGGCGGCCTCTTGTGGCGCGCGCGGCGGGCACCAGTCTTGCGGGCCAGGCGACGGGCCCCGGACTTGTCATGGACGTTTCGCGGCATATGACCCGGATCATGGCCTGCGACCCGGACGCGCAAAGGGCGCGCGTTCAGCCGGGTGTTATTCGCGATACGCTCAATCGCGCCGCCGCGTCACACGGCCTCCATTTCGCGCCGGATACCGCCACCACCAACCGCTGCATGATCGGCGGTATGATTGGCAACCATTCCGCCGGACTGTATTCCGTGAAATACGGATCGACCCGCGATCATGTGCATCGCATCCGCGCCGTGTTGAGCGATACGGCCATCGCGGAATTCGGCCCGCTGACTACGGACGAGTTGAAACGATGCATGGAGCGGCCCGGCCTCGAAGGGCGCATCTATCGTGAGATGTGCGCGCTGCTGGAGAAACACGCCGACCTGATCCGGCGTAGTTACCCGCATCCCGATATCGTTCGACGCAATACGGGCTATGCGCTTGATCAACTTCTGTCCATGGAACCCTTCACGCCCGGTGGCCCCCCGTTTAACCTCGCCAAACTGTTGTGTGGCAGCGAAGGCACGCTCGCGCTCACCATAGAAGCCGAGGTGGGTCTTGTGCCGATGCCGCGACATCGCGTCGTGCTTGTGCCGCATTACGAAGGCCTGCTCACGGCCGTCGAGTCCGTCGCCGACGCCGTTAAACAAGATGCGGCCGCCGTGGAATTGTTGGATCGCATTGTGTTGGATGCGACGCTCGATAACGTGGAGCAACGGCGTAACCGCTTCTTTCTGGAAGGCGAACCGGAAGCCGTCTTGATCATTGAACTCCATGGGGAGGATCCGGCAGCGCTACAGAAAGAGGCGCACCAACTCCGCGCCCGGCTCTGTCGCAGTGGGGGCGCATACGCCGTGCCGGTATTCACTGCGTCGGAAGACATCACGCGGGTTTGGGAACTCCGCAAGGCGGGTCTGGGTTTGCTCATGGGGGTGTGGTCCGACCGGAAGACGCCGGAAT
>SKZA01000253.1 GCA_007127595.1 Kiritimatiellia bacterium | reverse complement strand
GCATCTTCCATGCGACGCATGTTATCAATCCATTCCGACAACGGCGATGCCGATGCGATCAGCGGATTCTTCAGTTCCAAGCCCATATAGGTTGTACGCAGATCCATGCCGTGTCGCTCCTTAGGTACCCGAAGTTGCCAAAGCCACCACAACCAACCATACAACGGAGAAACAAAACGTTTCCATCAGGGAGAGTGCTAGGAAGCGTGTAGGGGGAACACTGATTAGAGGCGTTTCAACTAAGGCTTCGTCGCCGTCCCGAGGCGGTGGATAGATTGACCGCCGCGTACCGTATCCACGCTGTTACAAGTGCGGCTACAGAATTTCATAAACGGCTCTAATGAATACGCCGGTCAGGGGGGAACGGCCGTGTTCTGTGCCATGACAATGCGCCAGTCGCCGTCGATGCGTTGCAGCACAAAGCTGATATGTGTCTTTAGCATTCCCGGTTTAGTGTTCCCGATGCCCGGTGGATTGGCGGAATGGCCGCGCAATGAAAATCGCGTATGCACGAGGGCGACATCGTCCGTCAATCGCCGCACGCGCAAGACCTCCGCTCCGAGTGTACTGCCCTTGAAGATGGTCTCATACAGGTGCGCGTGCCGTTGCACGTTCTCCGCTCGATCCTTGAAATGCATGGCGATGATGTTGACGAACTCGGAATCATCAGCGAAATCCGCCGCCCACAACTCGGCGTCCATCAGGTTCCATCCCGCCACCTGCCGTTCCATCATTACCTGCGCAACATCTTCAAGCGAGTCGGCGAAGAGCAGGGCGGGACAGAACAAAACAGTGATCAGCATCCTTTTCATAGTCGTCTCCAATTCTTATCGTCAAGAATATCAACTCTTAGCCATGTTTTCTCTTACATTACGTTGCAGCGTAGACTGCCGGTGGCGCCCTGCTCCAGCAGGGAGCATTCGGCCCACAGAAGTACTGGTGTTTGATATCATAGAGAAATAACGGACACAGAATGAAAAGCCTGTAATACTTCCGGAACACTTTCGGAACGGCTCCATTTTTGGGCCGCGAGACTACACTGTCAGCGCGGCGCGTCCGCCGCCCATCCTTCAACCCAAAGTCCGCGCTTGTGGTTGGCGGGATCGATCAGGAGACGAACCGTCTCGCCGGATTGCATGCGCACGCGGGCCAGAGACGCCGGTCCGCGACCGATGCGAACCGTCACACGCCCATTCGAAGTCTCAAACGTTGCATCCGACATGCGGTCATTACCCGAATAGTTCTGGGTGAGGCGAAGCTCGACGACGCGCGCGGGCACGCACGGTCCCTGACGAAGAATACGTCTGCAGCGCCACAGGCGTCGGATGGAAAAATAAGCGACGAGTGCGGCGATAGGCGGAATGGGGGTAAAGAGATAGGGAAACCATGCCATGCCATCAAAACCGAGCGTAAAAGATGCGGCAAGAAAAGTGGACGCGACGATAAAGATGAACGTGGCCCATAACAGCGTGAATCCCGCACCGCCACGGGCTAGCCGCCGGATCTTACGCGGGATAGACCGCGGCGGCGGTTGTTTGAGAAAGGCGTCCGCCTCGACGGAGGTGACTATCTGGGAACGCAATCGCGCGCCCGCAAAGCCGTCCATCTTATCAATCGTCTGTAGCATCTCTTCCTGTGCGGTCAAACCCGTATCGGGTATTGTGGCGGCCGCTTGAAAAAGCAGATCGGCGATGGCGCGCGCGTTCTGATAAAAGAGGGGCCGCTCTGCGGCCGGTTCCGTATGGTGATATCGATAGACGGCTACACGTCCTTGAGCGGTCGTCACCCTGTAAGCCGGGTCCCGGTCGAGGAGATTGACGACTTCTCGATTGAAAAGCCTGCTTGTGGATTCCGGCTGAAAAGAGAAAAGCGAAAAACGTTGGCTAAATTCCGGAAACATCGGCAAGGACACAACGGGATGGTTGCCAAATTGAGATACGGATCGTGAGAGGCCCCCTACAATCCCCGCGGGTTGCAGGCTGAATGCGGGCATGCGCTGATCCGGTCGCACAAAATACGCCACGGTTTGTCGGATGGTTCGATTAGCCGCAGGGGCGCCGGAGGGGGAAGTGGTGTCCTGTTCACGGTAGGAAATATCCACCAGCGCGTCGCATGTATCGCCCGCCCGATGGACAATTTCCACGGATTCGATTTCGAAGAAGATTTCCGGGAAGAGTTCTTCAAGGCCCGCGCGCTCTGATTCGTTCAGATTCACGCCTGCTTCGTCATCAAACTGGCCGGAATCGCGCGACATAACCTTCGGATACCTACCCCCGCTTGATGGCGTGAATGGCGTTGCCGTAGTAGGCTTCGCCCGCTTCCATAACCGTTTCGGAAAGGGTGGGGTGGGCGTGGATGGTGAGTTTCAGGTCCTCTGCTGTTGCGCCCATTTCGATCGCCAAGGCGCCTTCCGCAATCAATTCTCCCGCCCCGACGCCGGCGATGCCCACACCAAGCAGCCGCCCTGAATCCGGATCGCATACGAGTTTTGTTACGCCGTCTGTGCGTTCCAAGGACATGGCTCGACCGGACGCCGCCCAATTGAAACGCGAGACCTTGACCGGAATATCTTTGGCCTTGGCTTCCGTTTCCGAAAGGCCCGCCCACGCGATTTCCGGGTCGGTGAAGACCACGGCCGGAATGGCGCGCGGTTCGAAGACTGACTTTTTGTCGAGCAATGCCTCGACCGCAACGATCCCCTCGTGCGTAGCCTTGTGCGCGAGCATGGGATCGCCGGTGACATCGCCGATGGCATAAATATGCGGGACGGCCGTCCGTCGTTGACCGTCCACCTCGATGAACCCGCGTTTATTGACCTTCACCCCGGTATTCTCCAAGCCGAAGCCCTTGGTGTTCGGCGTACGGCCCACGGAGATCAAGACCTTCTCAAACAGTTTGTCGGCCTTTTCCCCGTCTTTATCCTCGAAGGTGACCTTGATTCCGTTCTTCTGTTCTTTAAGCTCAACCACCTTCGTGCTCAGCATG
>SKZA01000258.1 GCA_007127595.1 Kiritimatiellia bacterium | reverse complement strand
CGGTTACGGCGTAGGCCCGACCGGATTCTCTGTCTACCTCGATTTCGCGGAAGCGATTGGTCGCCTCGGCGAAGATGTGATTCGTGAGCGTTACGGCAACTTGTTCGCGATGTACCACGAAATCACCGATGAGAACCCCTACGAGCAGCCGATGCGGATTTATCCCGCGCCTCACTACACCATGGGCGGTCTCTGGGTGGACTACAATCTGATGACGACCATCCCCGGCTTGTACGCATTGGGCGAAGCGAACTTCTCCGATCACGGCGCCAACCGCTTGGGCGCCAGCGCCCTCATGCAAGGGCTGGCCGACGGGTACTTCGTAATCCCATCCACAATCAGCGATTTCCTCGCCGCTCATCGGCCCGACGGACTAAACACGACGCACGACGCCTTTTCCGAAGTCGAGCAGAAGGTGGCCGAACGGACCAAACAACTGCTCGGCATCAACGGATCGAAAACCGTGCGCGAGTATCATTGGGAACTCGGCCGCATCATGTGGGAACGCGTGGGCATGGCCCGTAACGATAAAGGCCTGAAACAAGCGATCTCCGATATTCAAGCCCTGCGCACGGATTATTGGAAGAACGTCAAGGTCGGCGGCCAAGGCCAAGAGTTAAACAAGAACCTCGAATTCGCCGGCCGCGTGGCCGACTTCCTGGAACTGGGTGAGTTGATGGCCCGCGACGCCTTGACGCGCGAAGAGTCGTGCGGCGGCCACTTCCGGGAAGAACACCAAACGGAAGACGGAGAGGCCAAACGTGACGACAAGCGATTCTGTCATGTGTCGGCGTGGGAATACAAAGGCGATAACGAAACGCCGGCCCTTCACGAGGAGCCCTTAACTTTTGAAAACGCGAAACTGACGCAGCGGAGCTATAAATAATGAAGGTGAATGTAAAAGTCTGGCGCCAGGAAAACCGGGATGCCGAGGGTCGCTTTGAGACCTATGAGGTCGTGAACCTGATTCCCGAAATGTCCTTTTTGGAGATGCTCGATACCCTGAACGAGCAACTCCTGAAACGGGGCGATCGTCCGGTTGAGTTCGACAGCGACTGCCGCGAAGGCATCTGCGGCACGTGCGGATTGGTGATCGACGGCATGGCGCACGGCGCGAAACGCGCCTGCACAACCTGCGAACTGCGCATGCGCAATTTCGCCGATGGCAGCACCATCACCGTCGAACCTTTCCGCGCCCAGGGCTTTCCCGTCCTGCGGGATCTGGTGGTCGATCGCTCAGCGTTTGACCGCATCATTGCGGCGGGCGGTTATGTTTCCGTGAACAGCGGTTCCGCGC
Organism: Kiritimatiellia bacterium; assembly: GCA_007127595.1. Lineage (GTDB taxonomy): Bacteria > Verrucomicrobiota > Kiritimatiellia > SLAD01 > SLAD01 > SKZA01. Next base: position 1,692 of record SKZA01000258.1, on the reverse strand, counting down.
CGGACGCGAATGCAATCCCTATTCCCAAAGACATCGCCGAGCGCGCGATGGATTCTGCCGCGTGCATCGGCTGCGGGGCCTGTGTTGCGGCGTGTCCCAACGCGTCCGCTTCCCTGTTTGTCGGCGCCAAGATCACGCAGTTTTCGTTGCTGCCACAAGGACAAGCGGAGCGTGACAAGCGGGCCGTGCGCATGATCGAAACGATGGACCAGGAAGGCTTCGGCAACTGCTCAAATCATGCCGAATGTGAAGCCGCCTGCCCGAAGAATATCTCCATCGACAATATTGCACGCATGCGCCGCGAGTACATGAAGGGCGCGATGGCCGGCGTGTAGGGGCCGCGCTCTTGTCGCGTCGGAGGCCTTGCGGAGGCGGATGCGCGGACCGCAAGTCAGGTCTTCGCAGGCGAAGCCCCCACAAAATAACTGACGCGGCGGGGTGCGAGGAAAACGAACGGAGGTGTGGGGACATGAGACGGAACCGAATCTTCTATTGTCTTGCGGCATGGCTTGCCTTTTCATCCTTTAGCGCGGCAGGCGAATCTGTCGTCATCGAATCTCCCGATTCCGATTTCCGCTTTCAGCTCGGCTTGGAAAGCTGGTTCAGCACGGGGGAAAGCAGTTGGCAAATATCCTTTCTGGAACCGCTGCCCCGGGGCGGGGTCATACGCGGGCGATCCCGTCTGGAATGGGAGGATCTGGACAGCATCCTTTATATCCTGCGCGGCGAATTCCGCTTTACCCCTTGGTTCAGCCTGAGCGCGGCATATGGGTTCGGTGACATGAATGACGGGCGGAATACGGATACAGACTGGTATGATTTTCCGGGCGGCACCTTCCTGCTCGCGCAGTCCGTCGCCGACTCGGACGGCGATGTCACGTTGTTCAACATTGATGCGTATGTCCGGCTCTCCGAGCTTTATAATTTGGGCCAAGTGCCGGGGCACTGGGACCTCGTATTTGGGTACCGATACTATGAGGAAGATCTGCGCGATCGGAACGGCCTCTTAACGATGCTGGAAGATCAGCCCGTGCGAATCCCTTTTGAAGGGCTGAATTCCACCTACCGGTTTGAGTGGTCCGCCTTTCGTCTGGGTTTGCGCGGCGAGATTCCCCTTCGTGAGCGCGTGCGCATGCATGCGGAAGTGATCGGCCTGTTGGGCGTGGAGTTCGACGGCGAGGCCTTTTGGAATCTGCGCGAGGATTTTCGTAATGAGCCGCCGAACTTTGTGCAAAGCGCCACCGCCGGCACGGGCGCGGAAGTTCGTCTCGCGGCGGCCTATGATTTCACGCCGAACTTCTACGGCGAGCTGGGGTTCTGGTGGTTTCGCATGCGGGCCAGAAACGGAACGGATCGCACCTTCTTTGCCGACGGCGAAGAAGGGCGCGCCCGGCTCGATTGGGTGGAGACGAAACGCTACGGTGTCGGCCTCGGCCTCGGCGGACGGTTCTAGCCCGCATGGTGCATGAAGCGGAAGATTTTTCCGCAGTAGGCGGATCCGCCTTCGGAGGAAACGCAAAGGGCGCGAAGGTCTATTTTTGGGGGTGAACGCCTTCTTCCGTAGCTCCCATTTCCAAATGGGAGCAATGCGCCCCGCGGTTGCGCATTGGCGTCAACCTAGGACGATCTGTGCTTGGTCATTTGATGTATCCTGTCGAGAAAATCGTATTCCGGCCGCCCTTCGTGATTTCG
>SKZA01000089.1 GCA_007127595.1 Kiritimatiellia bacterium | reverse complement strand
CAAGCGGTATTCCTAAACGCTCAAGCCAATGATTCGAGCGGACGCCGGAAGTGGTATTTTCTTGGTTCACGGTGAACTCCTATGGGCTTTAGCGGTCAGATTCGTTCGAAATCTGTTAGCATGATTTCGGGCGACATGAAAAGGAAGTTCTATTCATTTTCATGCCAGATGATCTCAGTTTCGGAGTCTTCGGGATCTTCCTTTGCCTGTTCCCAGCGCCTCTCCAATTCGGCCTGCTGTACGCGACGGGTGCCGGGAAGGGTGAAGTCCACCTTGTTCAGTGCAGCCGGGAATACAAACGGGGGCAAGGCCTCCTCTTTGGCCCATGCACCCCGCACGAACAGGACCCCCAAACCCACACAAAACAATAAGCGCATCACGTGCTGAATACTTCGACAAGACATAGACGCACTATACCACAGATCAGGATTCGGGATGGATTGAATCCCTTTTCGATGTCTGGTGGGTGGATAGGCCAATGGGGTGTGGGTGTAGGGGCTTCGCTTGCGAAGACCGAGCGAAACCGACACGGCTTGCGATACCGCGGTCCGCGCAAGCGCGGCCCCTACAAGGAGACATCTCGCCGTGCGTCAGGGCCGGAAGGCTTCCATGAACGCGGGTACGGTGGTCTCGGCCAGTCGCCCGTGATCCATGCAGAGGGCCATGATCTCATCCGACTGATGCTCGGAAAAGCGCGTCAACAGGTTTGCGCGGAACTTATCCACCAGCAAGGGAATCCCTTCCTCGCGGCGGCGCCGATGGCCGACCGGATATTCGACTTCCACTTTGTCCGTGCTCGACCCGTCGTTGAAGATTACCTGTACGGCATTGGCAATGGAGCGCTTGTCCGCATCCAGGTATTCCTTCGTGTAGCGCGGTTCCTCTTCAACAGTCATCTTGTCACGCAGCGCGTCAATGCGCGGGTCCTTGGCGACCTTGTCTTCATAATGGTCCGCCGTGAGTTCGCCGAAGATCAGGCCGATGGCGGTCATGTACTGCAGGCAGTGATCGCGGTCGGCCGGGTTGTTGAGCGGCCCGGACTTGTCAATGATGCGGATCGCGGACTCGTGCGTCGTCAATTTCACTTCCTTGATGTCGTCCAGGCGATCCTTGATCTGCGGATGCAGTTTGAAGGCGCACTCCACGGCCGTCTGCGCATGGAACTCTGCAGGGAAGGAAATCTTGAACAGCACGTTCTCCATTACATAGGCGCCGAAATCCTGGTTGATGACGAACGGTTTGCCTTGGCGCACGACATCATAGAAGCCCCAACGCTCGGCCGTGAGCGCGGACGGGTATCCCATTTCGTTCTTAAGAGCAAACAGCGCATGACGGACCGCGCGGCTGGTCGCATCGCCCGCCGCCCACGATTTGCGCGAGCCGGTATTGGGCGCGTGCCGATATGTGCGCAGCGCGCCGCCGTCCAGCCAAGCGTTGGACACGGCGTTAATGACCTGCTCGCGATTGCCGCCCAGAAGGGCAGTGACGACGGCGGTCGACGCCAGTCGTACGAGGATGACGTGGTCGATGCCGAGCCGGTTGAAACTGTTCTCCAAGGCGTAGACCCCTTGAATCTCATGCGCCTTAATCATCGCCGTAAGGACATCGTTCACGGTCAGCGGCGCCTTGCCCTTTTGTTCGCGCTGCCGGCTCAGATAGTCCGCCACCGCAAGAATACCGCCCAGGTTATCGGAGGGATGGCCCCATTCAGCGGCAAGCCACGTGTCGTTGAAGTCCAGCCAGCGAATCATGCAGCCGATATTGAACGCCGCCTGCACCGGTTCGAGTTCCCATTCCGTGCCGGGCACGCGCGCGCCGCCTTCCAGTGTGGCGCCGGGAACCGTCGGTCCCATCAGCTTCGTGCATTCCGGATATTTCAAGGCCAGTAACCCGCAGCCCAGCGTGTCCATCAGGCAGTAGCGCGCGGTTTGGTAGGCTTCGTCACTATCGATGACGTAATCAAGCACGTAGTCTGCGATCCGGACCAGTTCCGCATCGGGATTCGGCCGAACATTGGAAATATGAGAACCCATGGTTAACCCTTTCTGTTGATTAGTGACTATAATGTGACTATAGTATAGCCATGAAAACGGTGAATGTCGCTACGTTGAAGGAGAAATTGAGCGAATACCTCCACCGTGTTGAGCAGGGTGAGGAATGGGTGGTGGTATCCCATCGTCGTCCGGTGGCGCGATTGGTTCCTGAACAGTCGGCTCCGTTGATTATTCGGCGAGGGAGCGTGTCGGCCGGTGCTATATCCGCTCTCAAGGGCGTGAAGCCCATCAAACCGTTCCCTGTGGATGCCGTCCTTGCGCAGGACCGCGGAAGACGATGAACGTCTACCTGGACACATCCGTGATCTTGCGCGTGCTGTTCCGGGATCCCCACGCGCTTCCGGAATGGGGCCGTTGGTCGCAAGCCTCCGCGTCGGCTTTGTGGGAGATTGAGACTCGGCGTACGATAGACCGCGCTCGGTTGGAAGGCGCGCTCGACGATGTGCTGGTGGCCTCGGCGCACGACCAAGTCAATCTGCTGCGGCAACACATCCTGACGGTTCATGTGACAGACACGATCCTCGAACGCGCGGGAGACGCGTTCCCGACCGTAATCGGTACGCTGGACGCCATCCATTTGGCGACGGCTATTCATTTGCGTAACCACATGACTCTTGATTGTTTTCTGACCCATGATAGACAACTCGGCACCGCTGCGAAAGCGATGGGCTTCACGGTCGATGGGGTGAACATCGAACGCTGAATACTGAACCCTATCCCCTCTTATCAATCGGCACATACGGCCGCGTTTCCGGTCCGACATAATCCGCCGTGGGGCGAATCAACCGGTTGTCCGCGCGTTGCTCGAAAATGTGCGCCGCCCAGCCGGACGTGCGCGAAATGACGAACAGCGGGGTGAACATCGGCGTCGGGATGCCGCAGAAGTGATAGGCGATGGCGCTGTAGAAGTCCAGATTCGTAAACAGATTCTTCTCGCGTCGCATCACCTGATCAATTCGCAAGGCGACCGGGTAGAGCTTCTTGTCGCCGTGATCCTCGGCCAGTTCCTTGGCCCACTTCTGAATGACGTCCGAGCGTGGATCGCGGTCCCGATACACACGATGACCGAAGCCCATGATCTTGGCTTTTTTGGCCAGCATGTCCATGATCCCTTTCTCCGCATCTTCCGGATTGGAGAACTTTTCGATCAACTCCATCGCCGCCTCGTTCGCCCCGCCGTGCAATGGGCCGCGCAACGCGCCGATTGCGCCCGTAATGGCGGAATAGAAATCGGGCATCGTGGAGATGATAACGCGTCCCGTAAACGTGGACGCGTTGAACTCGTGTTCCGCGTAAAGAATCAGCGAGACGTCGAGTACGCGCCGCTGCTTTTCGTCCGGCTCCTTGCCATGCAGCAAACGCAGAAAATGGCCGGCCACAGTGTCTTCATCTGCTGCGGTGTCGATGCGTTTCCCGTGCGCATGGAAATGATACCAGTACGCCAGCATGGACCCGAACGATGCAATCAGGCGGTCTGCAATATCCAGTTGGCTGCGGCCTTCGCCTTCCGGTTCGAGCGTGCCCAGCATCGAGCAGCCCGTACGCAGCACGTCCATCTGATGCGTCCCGCCCGGAATCAATTCCAAGGTCTGGCGCAATTCGGCGGGCAATTCCTGCATGCTTTTCAGGCGCGCCTTGTAATCTTTCAGCTCGCCCTTGCTCGGCAATTCCCCCCGCAGCAACAGGTAGGCGACCTCCTCGAACGTTGAATGCGCGGCCAACTCCTCGATATCATATCCGCGATACGTCAGGCCGACGCCTTCCTTGCCCACGGTGCATACCGATGTCTTTCCGGCCACTACGCCGGCCAATCCGCCTGCTTTCTTTGCATCAGCCATGATCCTTCTCCTCCTTCTTGAATAGCTCGTCGAGCTTGGTTTCGTATGTGTGATACCCCAGATAGTCGTACAGTTCGTCGCGCGTCTGCATGAGGTCCGTCACGTCTTTTTGCGTGCCCGTCTCGCGCAACGTCGTATACACCTTCAACGCCGCCGCATTCATGGCGCGAAACGCCGACAACGGATACAGTGCGATCGCCACACCGGCCGACTTCAGTTCGTCCTTCGAAAACAACGGCGTCTTCCCGAATTCCGTGATGTTGGCCAGGACCGGAATCCCGACCCCGTCCACAAACGCCCGATATTCTTCGAGCTGCGTCAAGGCTTCCGGAAACAACATGTCGGCGCCCGCCGCGTGATAGGCCCGTGCGCGTTCCAGTGCGGCGTCCAATCCCTCACGGGGGAACGCGTCCGTCCGCGCCATGATCACAAAATCGTTGTCGCGCCGGGCGTCCACCGCGGCTTTGATCCGGTCCACCATCTCCGCCGTGTCCACAATCGCCTTGTTCGGGCGGTGTCCACACCGTTTCGCAAGCACTTGATCTTCAATATGTACCGCCGCCGCTCCCGCGCGTTCCAGTTCGCGGATCGTGCGCGCAATGTTCAAGGCCGAACCCCAACCCGTATCGATATCCACCAGCACCGGCAGATCCGTCACCGATGTGATCCGTCGCACGTCCTCCGCCACATCGTTGAGGTTGGTCATGCCAAGATCGGGCAGGCCATGCGATGCGTTGGCCACGCCCGCCCCGGATACATACAGCGCGCGGAAGCCCGTCCGCTCAGCCAGGATCGCCGCATAGGCGTGAATGACGCCGGGCACTTGCAACGGCGTCTCGTCTTGTATGGCGGCGCGAAAACGCGCCCCGGGTGATATAGCTGAACTCATGGATATACTGTTTCCTGAACAGAAACTCGCAAAGATCGGATCGGAGCGTTTCCAATCGTTGGAAGTGAAATCACCCCGATTTTCCAATCATTGGAAGATTTTGGGCAGATTTTTCCAATCATTGGAAACTTTTGAGCGATATTTTCCAATCATTGGAAAACTTCTCTTCTTGGCGCTCTTTGCGGTCTTCTGTTCAAATCTTCCTAAAAGTGGTTCGGTTCGCGTTTGAGCAGTTGACCGTGGCCTTTCTTGCCGACGAACTTCCCGTTCTCGACGGCCAGTGCCCCACGTACGGTGACCGTTTCCGGCCGCCCCTTGATCTTCCATCCCTCGAACGCGCTGTAATCCACATTCATAGAATGCGTCTTTTGTGAAATGACCCCTTCATAATCCGGGTCGTAGATCACGAGGTCGGCGTCCGACCCGAGTTGAATCGTGCCCTTGCGCGGGAAGAGTCCGAAGATCTTCGCCGCCTGCGTGCTGGCACAATCGACAAAGGTATGCAGGTCGATCTTGCCTTCAGCAACCCCATGCGAATACAGCAACTTCACGCGTTCCTCGATCGACGGGATCCCGTTCGGGATCTTGGTAAAATCGTCTTTGCCCATCTTCGTCTTCTGGTCCACGAAATCGAACGGCGCATGGTCCGTGGCCACGGTATGAACGAAGCCCTGCCGCAGTCCGTTCCAGAACAGCTCTTGATTGCTCTTGTGTCGAAGGGGCGGGGACATGACGTACTTGGCGCCTTCGAAGTCCGGCAGTTCCGCATACGACATATCCACCGTGAGATAAGGAATGACGATTTCCACAAAGGCGCGGGTACCTGCGTATCGAGCCCGCATGACCTGATGCAGCGCCTCGTTGCAGCTCAAGTGGACGATGTAGGCGGCGGCGCCGGTGGCTTGTGCGAAGGTCAGGAATTTCGACGTGCCGGCCGCTTCCACATAGGGCGGACGGCTGTGATAATGCCATTCCGGTCCGGTTTTGCCTTCCGAGATCAGCTTCTTCTGTAATTCGAGCACGAGGTCCGCGTTCTCGCAATGGGCGGTACCGATCACCCCGCGTTCTTTGGCGAAGCAAAGCGCATGATACAGCTCTTCGTCGGACAGGTCGAACACGCCCTTGTACGCGAGGAAGAACTTGAAGGAGGTGATGCCGGCGTCGATGACCTCGCCCAGTTGATCCTTGGCCTTGTCGTCGAATCGGGGCACGCCCATGTGAAAGGTGTAGTCGCAGGCGCTGTGTCCTTCACCTTTGCTCTTCCAGAGTTCGAACGACTCCAGCAGGTCGTCGTTCTTGCTCGGGCACAGCATTTCGATCAGCGTCGTTGTGCCGCCCATCAACGCGGCTTTGCTGCCGGTTTCGTACGTGTCCTTCGCGTACGTGCCCATGAAGGGGAGATAGATATGCACATGCGGATCGATGAAGCCCGGGAAGACGTATTTGCCTTTGGCATCGATGACCTTCGCGCCCTTGGGCGTTTCGAGGTCTTGACCGATCTTGCTGATGGTGTCGTTGTCGCAATAGATGTCCGCAACGTACCGTTCGCTGGCGGTCACGATTTCGCCGTTTTTGATGAGTAGACTCATGGTGCGCTCCTTGCTGTCTTGAACGTTGAACATCGAACATCCAACGTTGAATTATGAACCTTCGATGTTCAGCGTTCAGTGTTCGATGTTGGACGTTTCTTCCTTCTGAACCCTGAACCCTGAACCCTGAACCCTTCTCCTACTCGTCCTTATGCCAGATGTCGCCTTCCGCGTGGTGGAACCAGCGGGTCGTGGTGACTTTGGCGCGGGTATAAAAGTAAATCGCTTCGCGGCCCTGAATATGGAGGTCGCCGAAGAACGAATAGTCCCAGCCGCTGAACGGGAAATACGCCAGCGGCGCCGGGATGCCGACGTTGATACCGATCATACCGGCCTTGACGCGGTGCTTGAATTCACGGGCCACCTGGCCGGAACGGGTGTAGATGCAGCAGCCGTTGCCGAAAGAACACGCGTTGGCGATCTGCAAGGCCTGCTCGAGGTCGCCCGCGCGAATGACGTTCAACACGGGGCCGAACAACTCTTCCTTGTGCACGGTCATCTCGGGTTGCACCTTGTCAATGATCGTCGGGCCGAGATAGAAGCCGTTCGGGTAGTCGTCGACTTTCACGGAGCGTCCGTCCACGAGCAGGTCGGCGCCTTCTTCCTTGCCCTTGTCGATGAGGCCGCGCACCCGGTTCAGATGATCGGGTGAAATGACGGCGCCCATTTGTCCGCCCGGCGTGCGATCCGTCGGGCCGACCTTGATGGAACGGGCGGCTTCGGCCATCTCCGGCAGAAACAGATCGGCGGCTTTGCCGACGGTGATCGTGGTGGAGCCGGCCATACAACGCTGGCCCGCGCAACCGAACGCGGAATCGACCATGCCGTCGACGGCTTTGGGAATTTCCGCGTCGGGCATGACGACCACGAAATTCTTCGCGCCGCCCGCGGCCTGTACGCGTTTTCCGTGTTGTGTGCCCTTCTCGAAGATGTACTTCGCCACCGGCGAGGAGCCGACAAAGGAAATGGCATTGATCTGCGGGTGCGTGAGAATCGCGTCCACGCACTCGCGGCCGCCGTGCACGATGTTCAGCACGCCTTTCGGCAGGCCGGCCTGTTCCAGTAATTGGATCAGGCGCACACTTGTCAGCGGCACTTTTTCGCTGGGCTTCAGGATGAAGGTGTTGCCGCAGGCGATGGCGAGCGGGTACATCCACATCGGTACCAGGGCCGGGAAGTTGTAGGGGCAGATGCCGGCGCAGATGCCGACAGGTTGACGCTGCATCTCGCAATCGATTCCGCGCGCGACGTTTTCGAGGCATTCGCCTTTGAGCAGTTCGGTGATGGCGCAGGCGTATTCGACGACTTCAATGCCGCGCCGCACGTCGCCGCGCGCTTCTTGAAGCGTCTTTCCGTGCTCGCGCGTCACCAGTGCGGCCAGTTCCTCGAAAGCATCTTCCAGGAGCATCTTATAACGGAAAAGGATACGGATACGTTCGACCGGGGGTGTCTGCCACCAGCCTTCAAAGGCGTTGGCGGCGGCTTGCACGGCCTGATCGACGATATCGGGCCCGCTCATGGGGGCCTCGGCGATCTTCTCGCCGGTGGAGGGGTTATAGACGGGGTTGAATTCGCTGACGTCCGGCGTCGACCATTCGCCGTTAATGAAATTCGGACAAGGTGTTAATTCCGTTGCGGTTGCTGTGACCATGACCCACTCCTTCTTATCTTCCGTTGCGTACTGATTTTGCCGGTTGAGCGCGTTGCACGCGGCTCGACAGAGGCCCGTCGCCGCGCGAAAATGCGGCCCGCGCCAATGTTCCACTGTAAGACCTCGGGGTGTTCCCTGTCAAGGACTTGGGAGAAGCCCCGATGGAGCGGTCGGAGTCCTCCCAAAGGCGCATGCGCGCCAATCTGGAGGGACGACCTCCGTGTCGTCCTGTTCGTGATCGGGACCATGTTCGGACGGGACAGAGCCCGTCCCTCCAAGGGAATGCCCGTTCGCAAGCGTTTATCAGTATTTGCAAGGACCTTTTGAAACACAATACTCGCGCCCCTCGTTTTCCCGCTTGGCGAAGGGGGCGGGTGCGATATGCTAGCCCAAGGATGAAACCGGTATGGGCCATAGCGACGTCGGCGGCCGCGGTGATGGCGTTGATGACGCGCCTGTGGTTCGTCGGCGTCTTTGCCGATTCGCCATTGTATGAGCCGTTACCCGGCGCGCACGATCGCACCATCTATCACGAGGCCGGGCAAGCCGTCGCCGGCGGTGAAATTTGGCCGGACGGCTCGTTCGAGTACATGCCGCTCTATCCCTGGGTGCTCGGCGCCGGGTACCGCGTTTTTGGAGATCGCCTCGCGGTTCCCACGGTGCTTGGGATCGTTTGTGAAGTCCTCACGGTGCTGTTGATGGTGCTTCTCGCCCGTCAATGGGGCGCGCACCCACTTACAGCGCTTCTCGCCGCGGGCCTGTACGCCCTGTATCCTCTGGCCATTGCCTATGCGCCATTGACCATGCCCAACACGTTGAATGTGTTCCTCGTGACAGCGTTGGTATTCGTTTTGAACAACACGCGTTTGCAGGGAATCGGCCGAAGTGCTGGTGCGGGGCTGTTTGCAGGAGTGACCGCGCTCGGCTTTGCCGGCGCCTTGATGATTGCCGCTGTCTTTGCCGTTTGGCGCGTGGTTGAAGGTGTGCGGAGCGAGTCAGTGCCGTGGAAAGGCGCGGCGTTGTTCGTTATGGCGTTTGCTCTGCCGCTGGTTCCCGTGGCGGTGCATAATACGAAGGCGGAAGGGGCGTTTGTGCTGTTGACGACGCATGGCGGCTTCAATTTCTACATGGGCAACCATGAGCGCGCCACCGGCTATCCCGTGCGTGTGCGCGATTTTCGTATGACCGCGCGCGCCATGCTGGAGGACGCGCATCGTGCCGCCGAACAGGAAGTGGGGCGCTCCCTCTCGCGCGCGGAAAGCGCGGCGTGGTGGACGGAGCAGGGGCGGGCGTTCTGGCGGGAGCACCCCGGTCAGGCGTTGTCGCTGACGGTGAAGAAGGCGGCCTTGTTTTGGAATCATCGCGATGTGGACGACTTGCGACAGCTCGAACAGTTGCGTCTGATCGATCGTGTCTTTGTATCGGCGGTGTGGCCGGGATTCGCATTCTTCGGGTTGTTGGGGTGGATCGGACTCTGTTATGCCCGGCGCGCCACGGTCCCGCGACTCGTGCTTGTGGCGGGCATGATCTCCGTCGTGCTCTTCTTCATTACGGCACGATACCGATTGACCTTCGTGCCGCTGATGGGCGCGCTGGGTGCGGCGGGGTTGCCGGTTCTATGGTCGTTGATGCGCGCCCGTTCCCTGCGGTTGTTGTGGTTATTGCCGGGTATGGCATTGATCGCATGGCCCTTTGAGGTGCGCGATTTGCGGCCCGTTGATCATTACAACGCATCGGTACAGGTTTTGGCGGACGGCGACGCGCAGCGCGCGTTGCATTTGGCGAGGGAAGGGCTGTTGATCGATCCCCGCAATGCGGACTTGTATCACGCGAAGGGAAGCGCGCTGGCAACGCTTGAGCGATACGAGGCGGCGGCGGCCGCTTTTCAGCAATGTGTGGCGCTGAATCCGGTGCATGCGTCCGGGCGATACAATCTGGCGCTGAGTTTGGCTCGGCTGGAACGCGTTTGCGAGGCGGCCGACGTGTTGGAGGAATGGGTGGAAATCGCGCCTCACGATACCCGTTCGGTGCGCCTGCACGCCGATCTGCGCCGCTTGTGTGAAGACGGGGCGGGCCGGTAATCATCGGGAACGAACATGTGCGAGTCTCTGTTCGAGATGACGGGGGGAGATGTTGGGGACACAGTATAGAAAACGGTCATGCCGAGGACCTTTATCGGCCCGGCGCCGATTGGCTCGTGGACAAGAACTGGATAAAAGTAAGATGTTGTCATGTCGAGCGTAGCGAAGCGAAGTCGAGACATCTCCATCTCCGCCAGCCACCGACAGTTCTTTAGGAGCGAGGGCCTGCCCTGAGCGAAGTCGAGTGGGCCGAGGCATCCCGGGATTGCTGCGGCTGGTGCTGCGCACACAGCCGCGCTCCAATGCGAATTCATTCCGGAGCGCGGGTGTGTCCCGCTTCGGGACCACCCGCAGCCGGGTGGCGTTGAAAAGCCTGCGCGTACGCCGTAAACTATCGATGGATGAGTATGATCTCCGATCCGTCAGTCGTATCGACCAAGTATTGGGAAAAGCTCCCGAACGGCCGGGTGCAGTGTAACGTCTGTCCGAATTTGTGTCGCTTGTCGGAAGGGCAGCGCGGAGCGTGTTTTGTGCGTATGCGGCAGGGCGACGAAATCGTCTTAACCACGTATGGCCGGTCCAGCGGATTCTGCATCGATCCGATCGAAAAGAAACCGCTCAATCAATTCCTGCCCGGTCCACCCATCCTCTCGTTTGGGACCGCGGGTTGTAATCTCACCTGCCGTTTTTGCCAGAACTGGGATATCAGCAAGTCGAAAGAGATCGATACGCTGGCGGATGAGGCGTCGCCCGAAACCATTGCGCGTGCGGCGGAGCAGCTTGGCTGTTCCAGTGTGGCGTTTACATATAACGATCCCGTTATCTTCATGGAGTACGCGATCGATATTGCGCAAGCGTGTCGCGAGCGGGGGATCAGGACCGTTGCGGTGACGGCCGGCTACATCAACGACGAGCCGCGCCGCGAATTCTTCCGTCATATGGACGCCGTCAATGTCGATCTGAAAGCCTTCACGGAACGGTTTTATGAAGAGGTGTGCGGCGCGCTGCTCGAGAACGTGAAGGAAACGTTGGTGTATCTGAAGAAGGAAACGGATGTTTGGTTTGAAATCACGACCTTGCTGATCCCGGGCGAGAACGATTCCGAGGAAGAGGTGGACGAGCTCGCGCGTTGGGTCATGGAAGCGCTGGGGCCGGATGTGCCGCTCCACTTCACCGCTTTTCATCCCGATTACAAGATGATGGATAAGCCGCCGACCCCGCCCGAAACCCTTACACGCGCCCGTCGGGTGGCCATGCGGAAT
>SKZA01000131.1 GCA_007127595.1 Kiritimatiellia bacterium | reverse complement strand
GAGGCGCGCACCTTGCGCGAACTGCTCGTGCAGCGCGATGCGCTGATCGAACAACATCGCATGTACCTGATCCGGCAGATGGCCGAAGTACTCTACGCGATTCATCGGGCCGGCTATCTCCACCTCGATTTCAAGCCGGAAAACCTGCTGATCGATCAGGACGCCCATCTCACGGTCATTGACTTCGATCTCTCGGTCCGGCGGCATCGCCATCCCGTTCGTCTACGCGACTACCCGGGCACGCCGGCCTATGTGGCGCCGGAGATCATCTCCACGCAGCGCGCCGACGAACGCGCCGACATATTCAGTTTCGGCGTCATCTGCTTCGAACTGTTGACCCATCGCAAGCCGTTCGAGCGGGACACATTGGAGGAATCGCGCATCGCTCAGCTGAATCCGGATACGCCCCCCCTGCCCTTGGAGCGTTATGCGCCGCAAACATCCGCTTCGCTCAAGGACATGATCCTCAAATCACTTGCGAAGGACATAGACAAAAGGTATCCTTCCATGAGTTTAGTCCTTAAAACCTTGGATACGCTTAATAAATGACCGACATGTACTTGAGTAAGATTGACCGGCGCCGTTCGCGCACCGGTTGTTTCGTCTTGATCGGGCTCGCCGTCGTACTCGCCGTGGGAGCCTTCCTGCTTTTCAAGCCGTCCGCCGATCGAGCGGACGACGCGGAACCGCGCGACGCCGAGGAACGGGTGGAACAGGACAAGCGCAAACCCGCCGCCGCTCCGCGCGACGACGCCGGACCCGCCGACGATCAGGCCCGCGAATGGCTCCAGGAAGCGCGCGAAGCGAAGGCGCGCCAGGATTATCTCGCCGCGCGCGAGCTCGGATGGCGCATACTCGACGAGGCGCGCAACCAGCACATTATTCAAGCCGCCGAGGAACTTCTCAACGAAGTGAACATCACGCTGGTGATGAATCCGTGGCCCATGCCCGAAAAAGTGGATTACACCATTCAGCGCGGCGATACGCTTGGAGGCCTCGCGCGCCGATTCAATACCACGGTGGACTTGATCCAACGCGGCAATCGCCTTACCGGGCCGATGATTCGGGTCGGAGACCGGCTGCGGATCCTGGACGCGACCTTCTCCATGGAGGTCAGCAAGAGCCGAAACGATCTCGTCCTTTATTTGAATGATCGCTTTTTCAAGCGGTATCGGGTCGGGACCGGCGAATACCAACGAACGCCCGTCGGCGAATTTCAGATTACCGATCGCATCCCCCAGCCTACATGGTGGCGGCAGGACGGACGGGCGATCCCCTACGGCACGACCAACAACGTGCTCGGCACCCATTGGTTGTCGATCGATGTTCCCGGATACGGGATTCACGGAACGTGGGAACCCGAGTCCATCGGTTATCAATCCAGCGCGGGCTGCGTCCGACTATTGAACGAGGATATCGAAGAACTCTACACACTCGTACCGGTCGGCACGCGAGTGGTCATTGTGGAATAATGTATGTTTGAGCTTGGAGGTTGCGCACGTGTCTCCCTTTACATTGCCTTTTGAAAAACCGATCACCGAACTGGAAAACAAACTGCGGGAACTCCGAACGTTCAGCGAGAATCAGGACATCGACGTCTCCTTGGAGATACAACGCATGCAGCAAAAGATCGAAGAAACCCGCGAGAAGATCTACAGCGAACTGACCGCCTGGCAAAAGGTGCAGGTGGCGCGTCATCCGTTGCGGCCCTACACCATGGACTACATCAAGGCCATGACGACGGACTTCCAGGAACTGCACGGCGACCGGGTCCACCGCGACGATCGCGCCATCATCGGCGGGTTTGCCAAGCTCGATGGACGCCCCGTCATGGTCATCGGCACCCAGAAGGGACGCGACACAAAAAGCAATTTGGAGTGCAACTTCGGTTGCGCCTATCCCGAGGGCTATCGCAAGGCCCTGCGCCTCATGCGCCTTGCCGCAAAGTTCGGTGTGCCGATCATCACGCTTATCGACACCCCGGGCGCGTTTCCCGGCATTGAATCAGAGGAACGCCACATTGCCGAGGCCATCGCCGTCAACCTGCGCGAGATGTTCAATTTGCGCACGCCCATCATTGTCACCATCATCGGCGAAGGCGGGAGCGGCGGCGCGCTGGGGATTGGTGTTGGCGATCGCATACTCATTCTCGAAAACGCCTACTACTCCGTCATCTCGCCCGAGGGCTGTGCGGCGATCCTGTGGAAAGATCGCACGTACGCCGACAAGGCCGCCGAAGCGTTGAAACTTACCGCGGCCGACCTCATTGAGACGGGACTGGCCGACGAAATCGTCAAGGAACCCAAAGGCGGGGCCCATTCGGATCCGAAAGCAATGGCCGCGACGTTGAAGGAGGTCTTGCTGAGCAAACTCGATGAGCTCTCCGCCGTACCGGTGGACGACCTGTTGGAACAGCGTTACCGGAAGTTCCGCCAAATGGGCGAAGTCGGCTTGGACGAAAGCGGAAGCTTCACCCCATCCGAACCCGCCGTCGACCCCGCCGAAGTCCCGCCGGAAATCGAAGAACCGGTGGACGAGGTGGAGGAAGAGGAGGAAGACGAGAAGACGGACGAAACCACCGACAAGGAAGAATCCAAGACCTGATTCGCCCCTTCGGCCGCGCCGGCCTCAAACCCGCCATCGCGCTCAAGTATGGCCGCAAAAAGGCGCAAGAAAGCGCAAAGCCGGTGTTTTCCAATCGTTGGAAGATTCTAACGCCGTTTTTCCAATCATTGGAACTTTTTTGCGTATTTTTTCCAATCGTTGGAAAATTCTGATGCCGTTTTTCCAATCGTTGGAAGCAAAATCACCCCACTTTTCCAATCGTTGGAAACGCGCCATTCCAGGAGATTCGGCGGACACGTATGCGGAGACCGATGGGCGTTCGCCCACCCCCAGTTATACGCTGTTACCCCTTCGCCACGTGATGCTCAACAGAAACGGTGTATCACGTCATATTGAGTGATATACAGCGCAAAGACCCCCAAAACGCTCCAAATATACGCGATTTTT
>SKZA01000224.1 GCA_007127595.1 Kiritimatiellia bacterium | reverse complement strand
CGTTGCAGCCGCGTTCGGGATCCGAACCGTGTGCGGCTTCGCCGGTCAGAATAAGCTCATACCAGAGCGCGCCTTTGTGTGCGTACACAATGGATAGATCGGTGGGCTCGAGGATAATGGCCGTGTCCGCGCCCATCCCCTGCGCGACGAGTCGCTCGGCGCCCACGTTGCCCTTCTCTTCCCCCAGCGCGCCTACAAAAATGATGCGGATACCCGCGTTTGCCATCGCTTTAAGGCGCTCCGGGGTCAAGGCCGCCATCGCCGCCGCCATCGGACCTTTTGTATCACAGGAGCCGCGGCCGTAGAGGCGGCCA
Source organism: Kiritimatiellia bacterium (assembly GCA_007127595.1). GTDB lineage: Bacteria > Verrucomicrobiota > Kiritimatiellia > SLAD01 > SLAD01 > SKZA01. The sequence goes on along the minus strand of SKZA01000224.1, from coordinate 2,699 downwards.
TCGCGTATCACGGGGTCAAAGGGCGGAATGACCATATCAGCGACGCCTACCGTATCGAGATGGGCTTCAAGCAGGAGCGTGTGCCGCGGCTGATTCGGTCCGAACGTGCCTATCACACTTGCCCGTTCCGGTGACATCCGGTCCCAATCGACTTGAAAACCGCGCGCGTCGAGATATCCGGCAAGGAAATCCGCCATGCGATATTCATTGGCGATATCCGCCTGATCCGTGTGCTCCGGATTCACGCTCGGCAGGGATACAAGCCTTTGTAACAGGTCGACGACTTCGGCTTCAGCCATGAAAAACCTCTCTTCGGCGACGACCATAAACCAAATGGCGCAGACGGCGCAATCCCGGTTTGGGGCGGGGAAAGATTCGGAAATGATCCGATGACGCGGCGCGGTTCACTGTTTGCATGTCCGGCTCATGAACTACCGTCGGGGAGGGCCTTCCGCCCTTGACATTGTCCCACAATTGTCAGACATTTGGCGCATGACGACCAACGTGTTGAATACGCGCGAACTTTCCAAAGATACGGCGCAAGTGTTACGCGATCTCCCGCGTACCGGGCCGCGGCTCATTACTCGCGGTGGCAAGCCGGCGGGTATACTCGTCCCGCCCAGCGGGCGAGGGGTCGAGTTTGACATTGATCTTCTTGCCCGACTACGTCTTGGCCAAGCCTTTTCCGCGAGTCAGCAGGAGGCCGTTTTGGCCGGAACCGAGAAGATGACTGCGAAGGAAATCGATCGCGAAATACGCGCCGCCCGAAGGGAGCGCAAGTGGAAGAAGAAGCGCAGCGAATAAGCCGGCCTTTCTGGGTACTCGACACCAACGTCTTTGTTTCCGCGGCCATCACGCCCGATGGAGTCTGTGCCGAATTGATCCGGCGCGCTGTCGACGGGCAGTTTACACTTGCCTGGGACAATCGCGTGCTCCGTGAGTACCGCGATGTGCTACAGCGACCCCGATTCCGACTTTCCCCAGAAACGTTGCAACAACTGCTGACGGCCTTGCCACAGGCCGGTCTACATGTCGGCGCACGCAAATCGTTCGGACTTCCCGATCCGAGTGATGAGATATTCCTCGCCGTTGCGCTCGCCACACCGGATCGCGTGCTTATTACGGGAAACCCCAAACACTTTCCAATTGTGACAATGAAAAGACTTGAAGTGACGATTCTGACACCGCGCGACGCGTTGAATCGCTTATCCTCCGGCGGTCCGCTAAAGAAAGACCCTTGAGACGGGGGACTGCGTCCGGGTGTCGTTCGACGCTCGGCGAGCGGCGACAAGTGGTGGAGCGGAAGGGAGTCGAACCCTCGACCTTCGCATTGCGAACGCGACGCTCTCCCAACTGAGCTACCGCCCCATCAAACCTTGTTCGGAATTTGAAAAGCACCATACTTGACACCATAATCCGCCGAATGTCAATACCGCGCCGATGCGCCCGAAAGAAACGGACAGATTCCTTGGTTCCGTCTTGAATCCCTTGCGCGGAAATGCTTTATTCCCTGCTCTAATTCGGACTTCACACCCACGGGATTATACGGTGAGAATCGTCATTATTGGTGCGGGAAACGCAGGACAACAGTTGGCGCGACGCCTGACATCGGAACGACATGACGTCATCATGATCGATGTGCGTCGAGCCCCCCTGACGGAGATGGAGGCGACGCTCGACATCATGACCGTGGCGGGCCCCGGCTCCAGCCCGCGCGCGCTCGAAGAAGCACAGATCGACAAGGCGGACCTCGTCGTCGCGGTGACCAGCCGAGACGAAGTCAACATCCTCTCCTGCCTCATGGCGCACGCCGCCGGCGTTCCGCATAAGGTCGCTCGTATTTCAGACACGGATTATGTCCATGAGTCAGGTCCGTTCGACCTGCGCCACATGGGCATCGACATGGTCGTCAGCCAGAAGGAAGAATGTGCGCATGACCTGTTCAATGTCCTCCGCTTGCCCGGCACCATCGAAGTCGTCGATGTCCTCGATGAAAAGGCGGTGGTCGTAGGAATCAAAATCGACATCGATAGCCCGTTGGCGATGACATCACTCAACGCCTTTCCGGAACCCGACTTGATACATAAAATCCGGTTTGTCGCCCTTCAACGAAGCGATACGGTCACCATTCCTCGCGGGGATACACAGTTCATAATCGGCGACGACGTGTACCTGGTCGGCGAACCGGACACCGTCACGGAATTTCTGCAGTGGGCGTATCCTGAACGACCGAAGTTTCGAAAGATCGTTATTGGCGGTGGCGGCGATCTCGGCTTTCATCTCGCCAAGCTGCTGGAAAGTATAGATGCGGACACCATTCTTTTGGAACCGGACCCCAAACGCGCAGAGTTTTGCGCCGATCGCCTGAGTCACGCCCTCGTTTTGAAGTCCGATCCGCTTGACCCCGCCACGTTCGAGGACGTCGGCATCACATCGGAAACGGCCTTCGTGGCGGCCACGGATGATGACGAAAACAACATCATCTGTTGCCTGCTGGCGGAAAAAAGGGGCGCCTGTTTCACCGCCGCCCAAGTCATGAAATCCGGCTATGGGCCGATCATTACGAGTTTGAGTCTCTTGGATCGCTCCGTCAACCCGTACACTTCGATGATCAACGCCATCTCACGATTCATCCGAGGCACAAATATCGAAGCGGCGGCGACATTGTACAGCCTGCCGGGCGAAATCATCGAGGTGCG
>SKZA01000365.1 GCA_007127595.1 Kiritimatiellia bacterium | reverse complement strand
GACGTACCGGACCATTCCGGTGATAATCAAACGAGTGACGATACGCATGAACTTGGAGCCCGAAAGGAGTCCGCGATGAAAAGAACACTTTTATGGTTAATCACTTGTGCCGCCATATCTATGTCCGTACAGGCTGACACGGAGCCCGCGGAAGAAGCCGCACCCGAACGCGAGCGGCGTGAGGTGATTGAGGCGACGGACACGGAAGCCTTGCTCGCCGCAGAGGGGCGTTATGTGCATGTGCGGGGCGTCGTACGCCGGGTGGAGGCGCGTCCGAGTGGGGCGGTTACCAGAATACATTTTCACGGGATTCCCGAGCCGGAATTCCACGCGCCCATCTTCGAGCGTTCCCTGAAAGCCATAACGGATGTATTCGGCGAAGATCTGGAGACGGCGCTGGTCTTTAAGAATGTGATCGTTCGGGGCCGCATATCGGAATACCGCGGTCAACCGCAGATCATCGTCAACCATCCCGGCCAGATACTGATCCAGGCGGAAGAAGAGGAGTGACGGTGGTTAGGTAAGTTGATTGCGGAGCATTAGCTTCAAGGCTTTCTTTCCTACGGAGGTTTTGAAGTAGCTCTCGCGGCGCAGGGCATCTGCTTTTGAGCGGTGATATTCGCAATAGATCAAGCTCAAGGGACGCCGAGGTGCCGTCGCGGGAACCAAGCCGTCTTCATGCTTCTTCAAGCGCGCGACTAGATCCGTCGTGAATCCTATGTAGAAATGCTCATCGTGGAGGCTTTGAAGAACATATACGCAATAGGGGAGCATCGGTAATCGTTTTCCTTGTAATATCTGGCGGACCCTGAAGTAGAGGCTTCGCCTCACTTCAGGGTGCAAACCGCCATGAAGTAGAGACTCGTATCCTCTCAGTACTAGTGGAGTGCTTGCTGCTACTCGAAAACGCGGCCGCGCCATGAAGTGAGACGAGCACCGCGAGTCTCTACTTCATGGCGGAGAGAGGGGGATTCGAACCCCCGGTACGCCTTTTCAAGCGTACAACGGATTAGCAATCCGCCGCTTTAAACCACTCAGCCATCTCTCCCTGAAGGTACGAGTACGATAGTTCAGGCCCGCGAAGGGCGCAAGCAGAATGCTCGACGGGATGCTCGACGGGAAGAAGGGCGCGCCTTGATAAGGCAAGGAAGCTAATTGGGCTCTTCTCCCCCCTTGTCTGTGAAACCTTGTTCTGGAGCGCGGCCGTGTCTGACGAAGGAGGACCAGCCGCAGGGATTGCGCCCCCTGCGGGTGGTCCCGAAGCGGGACACACCCGCGCTCCTATGTGCGAGGTTTCTCATAATCGAACAATCCGACTGCGGCCGGAGGCTGGACTGAACACCGAACACTCCACAGTTGATCCTGCCCGCGCCTGATTGCATAGTCTTGCGCATGAACTGGAAGGACTTCTTCGATTCCATCGGCATGAACGGCACGAAATGGCAGTGGCGCATCATGCAATGGGAGCGGCGCTGGAAAGATCGCAAAGAAACGGCGCGACAGCGGCGGAGCCAGGTGACGTATCGTCATAAGTTCTGTTCATGCGGCGCGTTGCTCGATCGCGACGAGCGGACCTGTCCCCATTGCGGGAAGAAAGCGCCGTCCTGGCGGGTCCAGGTGGTCAGCCGCGCCATCGGCCTTGTCATTCCTTCCGCATTGGCCGCTTCCAGCACGCTGTTGATCGCGAATACGATCATGTACCTGCTGGTCCTCATGCTGGCGGGCGGTCAGGCGCTGATCGCGCCGCCGCTGGATGTCCTCGCCGATCTGGGCGGACTGGTGCTTGCCCGTTTGCCGGAAGGCGGATACCCATTGCTTATCACCTATGGCTATCTCCATTTCGGGCTCATCCATTTCGGCTTCAATATGCTCGTCCTCTCACAGGTCGGGCCCATGCTGGAACAGGAAATCGGAAAGGCGCGCTTCTTCACCCTCTATACCCTCGCCCTGATCGGCGGGGGACTGGCGCGCTTCTTTGTCAGCGGCCCCGTACCCACGATCGTCGTCGGCGCGTCGGGCGCGTTGTTCGGTCTGATCGGTTTCGGCGTCGCGTACGCACACGCGATCGGCGGTCATTCAGCGCATGAGCTGCGCAACTTTTTTCTGCGCTGGGCGTTTTACGGCTTTCTGTTCGGCTTCTTTATCGGCGCCGATAACGTGGCCCATCTCGGCGGCTTTCTCGTCGGCGTCGCGTTGGGCTTTACGCTGGAACGCGAACGCTTTAATCGCGACCGATACACGCGGTACTGGGGGTACGCCGCGCTGACCTGTGTCATCGCTACGCTGGCCGCTTTTGGTTGGGTGGTCCTGCGACAGATGCAATAGAATCCGTAGCTCTCGCCCCAGCAGGCAGCATTCGCGTCGCTCGGATCGCGAAAAGATAGCGCCACACCAGGGCGCATGCGCGTTAACTTAAGGTGTGATATGGGCTATTTGATTGTGGATGGGTGAAATTCGAACGGAGGGCGGGTTTTAAACCCGCCCATCGCCGCGCTTTGATTTGGGCGGATTGCAAATCCGCCCTCCGTTTAGGGAATGCGACGAAATATCGGCGAGGGCCTCCCCTTGGTGCTGCGGCCTGCGTCATGATCTTTTCGGCATGGCACATCAAAGTAACCAAGAACAAAGAGTCTTAGGTTAACGCGGCGCCGAGGCGTCTCAGACGGACATGACGTCCTTTTCCTTCGCGTCGAGCATGTCGTCGATCTTCTTGATATACTCGTCGGTCAGGCGCTGGATTTCTTCCAAGCCACCGTCACGCTCGTCCTCGGAAATCTTACTGTTCTTTTGCAGGTCCTTGATGTTGTCGTTTGCGTCCCGGCGCAGGTTGCGGATGGCGACGCGCTGATCTTCAGTCATGCGTTTGGCGACCTTGATGAGGTCCTTGCGCCGCTCTTCGCTCAATTCCGGAATCGGCACGCGAATGACGCGTCCGTCGTTGATCGGTGTGACGCCAAGGTTGGCGGCCAGTATGGCCTTCTCGATGGCGGGAAGGGAAGAGGGGTCATAGGGG
>SKZA01000211.1 GCA_007127595.1 Kiritimatiellia bacterium | reverse complement strand
GTGAATGACCGAGAGAGTGGCGGTTCCAAGTTTATTAAGTTAACGCGCATGGCCTCCGGCGGGACACCCTCGTTGCACATTTTGAGATAGGCTCTAGACGCCTTACCGGCGCGGGATCGAACGGATGAACTCGACGTCATCCTCCGGATCGGAGGGAAAGTTCAGCAACACGCGAAACCGATACATCACATCGAATACCGGCGCATTTTCGAGTTGTTCGAAGATTTCCTCGGGCACACCCCTGTAGACCAGTTGACGACCATCACGCGCCGTCAGCGTCAAGCGCTCACTCCGGGCATCATAGGCGGCGTCCTTAAATAACTCCGAAGCCCCTTCCGCAAGATTCAAGCTCCCGCGTGCGGGGGCGACACCTTCCACCTCCGCCTCGCCTTCTTCCGGTTCGGCGTCCGGGTCATCCGTTACCGGATCAATTTCCGGCACCACGTCATCCGTCTCCTCCACATCCACAGCCTCGACGGCGGCGCGGGCGGCCTCTAGTTGGCTTTGTGCGACTTCGAGTTCCCGGGTAAGGCGCTCAACTTCCGTGTTCAACTCATTGACCGCATCAGCGTGTTCCTCCTGCAAGCGGGCGACTTCGCTCCGGCTTTCCTCCAATTCCTCTTGCAGGCGATCCACCTGACTACGACTATCCCGGAGTTGTTGGGATACCAGATCGCGCTCGTTGCGCACTCGTTCCGCTTCAGCCACCTGCTCAGCGGCCAATGCGTTCGCTTCTGCACGTCCTTGCGCAAGGGCGGCGACGTCCCCGGTCAAGTCCATGATTGCTATGGCGTGATCCACTTCAGGATCAAAGATCTCCGGCCCGACGGCTTCCGATTCCGCCGCCGCAGAAATCTGAATCAGGCCGTTCTTTAGGTGTTCCACCTTGGTTGAAGCCTCTTGATGCTGCATAAAGAAGAAAGCGGAACCGGCCGCGAACACAATACAGATGACTCCGAGCACGATCGATACGACGGGCACACTTTTTTTGCGCGAAGGCGCAGATGGTTTGGACGTGACTGCCATGATAATACTCCTTCGTTACACACGCTTAGATGATCATATTGAATGATACGTAAGGCTGCCAAAAGGGCCGCTGGCAGTCAACCGAAACAGGACGATTCCTGTGTCGCGATACCGCTAAACCGCTACTGTTCGGCGCGGATCTCTTCTGCAAAATGACATGCCACAAAGTGTCCGGATTGCACTTTCCGGAAGGCGGGTTCCTCCGCCCGGCACCGTTCACGCGCAAACGGACAACGCGTATGAAAACGGCAACCTCGCGGCGGATTGACCGGATTCGGCAGGTCACCCGACAGCGGAATACGCTCATGCTCCCGCTCAGGGTCGGGCACCGGAATGGACGAGAACAGGCTTTGCGTGTAGGGATGCAACGGCTCCCGATAGAGGTCCGGCGCATCCGCCAACTCGACAAGCTTGCCGAGATACATGACCCCGACCCGGTCGCTGATGTACTCGACCACGCTCAGGTCGTGCGCGATGAATAGATACGTCAATCCGTAGGCCTTCTTAAGGTCCATGAGCAGGTTCAAGACCTGCGCCTGAATGGATACGTCGAGCGCGGCCACGGGCTCGTCCGCAACGATGAAGTCAGGTTGCAGCGCCAAGGCGCGTGCAATGCCGATCCGCTGCCGCTGGCCGCCCGAGAATTCGTGTGCATACCGTTTCAAGGCATCCGACGGCAGGCCGACCGCGTCCACCAGTTCCCGCACCCGGCTTTCGCGTTCCTCGCCGCGCACGCCGTGCGTACGTAACGGTTCCTCGAGAATGCTGCGCACCTTCATACGCGGGTTGAGCGATGATTGCGGGTCCTGAAAGACCATCTGAAAACGTTTACGCATTTGCCGCAACTCCGCTTCCCGCATGTCTAGCAGGTTCATCCCGTCGAACGTCAACGTACCGGACGTCGGCTCCAGCAAGCGCAACAATACACGCCCAAGGGTGGACTTTCCGCAACCCGATTCCCCGACGATCCCCAGGGTCTCGCCTTTACGGATGGACAACGACACGCCGTCGACCGCCTTAAGTTCCGACGCGCCCATTTGGAAATACTTCTTAATGCCATCGGCCTGAATCAGCGCACTCATGTCCCCTCCTCCAGCCAACACGCGGAACGATGTTTATCGCCCCGGTCCATCAGGCACGGCTCAGTACTGCATCGCTCGAAGGCAAACGGACACCGTTCGGCAAAACGACAGCCGGTCGGCAAATTCCGCAAATCCGGCGGACGCCCTTTAATGGGTTCAATGCGCCCGCGCTGACCCGGGACCGGCAAACTCTTCAGCAACCCCCTCGTGTACGGATGATGTGGATGCTTGAACAGCTCCTGAACCGGCGCTTCTTCGACGATGGCCCCCGCATACATCACCGCCACACGATCACACAACTCCGCCACGACGCCCAAATCGTGGGTAATAAAGATCATGCCCGCGCCCGTCCGATCGCGCAGGTCGCGGAGCAGATCGAGAATCTGCGCTTGAATAGTCACGTCCAGCGCCGTCGTCGGTTCATCGGCAATCAGAAGGTCCGGCCCGCAACTGAGCGCCGTGGCAATGACGGCCCGCTGCCGCATCCCGCCGCTGAACTCGTGCGGATACTGTCGCGCCCGTTCTTCCGGCGACGGGATGCCAACCGTTTGCAGCATCTCAACCGCGCGGCGATGCGCCTGCCGGGCCGAAAGGCGTTCATGCCATCGTACGCCCTCCGCCACCTGCGCCCCCACGGGAAACACGGGGTTCAACGATGTCATGGGGTCCTGAAAGATCATGGCCAGCTTCTTGCCGCGTAATTGCGTCATTTCCCGTTCGGACTTGGTCAATAGATCCTCGCCATTCAACGCAATCCGACCCGCCACCTCTTCATGTTTCGCGTTGCCGATCAGGCGCATGATCGCCTGCGCGGTAACGCTCTTGCCGCAACCGGATTCCCCGACCACACCGACGATCTCGCCCTTGCGAACGGTCAGGTTTAGTCCGTCCACCGCCTTGACCACGCCTTCGCGGGTGCGGAAACGGACATGCAAATTC
>SKZA01000357.1 GCA_007127595.1 Kiritimatiellia bacterium | reverse complement strand
TTACCCCTTCTCTTCGCGATATCCATTCATTGAGTTCCAATACCCGCTCTGCGCGATGCGGTCTGTAGTATGGGCTCTGCAAGGGCAGCAAGCTGCACAGTAAGACTTCGATGTCATGCTCCAGTGACAGGCTCACCAACCGGTCGATATGCCCTGCAACGGAATCGACCGTTTCCGCGGTAGCGCGCCCAAGGTCATTGATCCCAATCAGGATCACCACCAGCGTTGCGCCCTGATCAATGACATCGCGATGGAACCGCTGCACGGCGCGGGAGGCATGGTCGCCCGATAGGCCGCGATTTTTGATGGGCAACATTCCAAATGATGCCGCCACGCGCCAGCCTGCCAGTTGCGAATCGCCGAAGAACACAATAATGCGATCTTCAAAAAGGCCGGCTTCCTGCAGGCTTTGTTCCCATCGTTGATTGACCCAGAGCGCGTGCAGGCGATCCCGGTACTGGAACATCATCCAAGTCGCCACACCGAATCCAAGCAGCAAGCCGATTATCACGCCCACAATCAGAAGGCGACGTATGTACCCAAGTTTCAGCATCCGTTCAGCATAGGAATCGAACCTCGCGGAAGCCATATAAAAAGCGTTCTGAAGGCGTCCTGGCACGCTTTACATGTCTGCAGTTTACGAATATCGTGACGCTGGAGGCCACGACAAAGAAGGAGGACCAAACGCGGAACACGTGCCTCGGGACCTCGTGATTCATCCGCGAGGAAAGCCGATTGGCCTATGTGGTGAATCGGAAGTTTCCTATATGATGTGGCCACCGCTTGTCCCGAGTATCGGACGGGACGGCGCCCGTCCCTCCAAAAAGCTATTAATGATTGCTGGAGGGACGACCTCCGTGTCGTCCCTGAGCAGCCCAGAGATATGGAGGTTATTTCCGCGACACCACACTACCCTTTCAGCATCGGCAAGACACGTTGCAGCGTAATATCCATCGCGCCGGCCTTTTCTTCGACGAGGCGGATCGCGCGCGCGCCAAGCGCCTGACGCGCATCGGGATCATCCAGCAATGAGGTGATTGCCGCGCGCAACTCGGCGGCGTTTTGCACCTGTTTCAAGGCGTCCGCGGCCAGAAAATCCTCCATGATCGCTGGGAAATTCTCCATGTTCGGACCGACAACGATCGGTTTTTCATAGATCGCCGGTTCAATGACGTTCTGCCCGCCATGCGCCGTCAGGCTTTTACCGACAAAGATCACGGTGGCGGCCGAATAAAAATCCTTGAGTTCGCCCGTGGTATCCACCAACAACACGTCGGCGACGGGTTGATCCGCCGACGCCCCATCGGAAAGCGCACTGCGACGGACCACCGTCATGTTCCGCTGCTCGATGGCCTCGACCACTTCGCGCGAGCGTTCCACATGACGCGGTACCAGTACCAAAAACAGGGACGGTATTTTCGTGCGCAATTCCCGGTAGATATCAAGCAGGACCTCTTCTTCGCCCGGCCATGTCGAACCACCCAGCAGGATGGACGCGTCCTCACGCACGCCGGCGCAGCGCAGGGCGGCGCGCGCGGCCTGTTCACCCGCGACGTCCCGCTCGATGACTTCATACTTTGCGCTGCCCACCACCTCGACCTTCTCCGGGGGCGCGCCCAGCGTAAGTAAACGGTCACGATCGCCTTCGCTTTGCATGCACATGATATTCAATTCGGGAAGCAGGCGACGCGTAAACATGCGCACCAGTTTATAGCGACGGAATGAACGCAGGGACACGCGGCCATTGATCATGACAACGGGGATCGCGCGTCGACGAGACATGCGAATCACGTTCGGCCACAGTTCGGTGTCCACCATGACGAGCATGCGCGGTTGAATTTGATCGAGGACTCGCGCCATGACAGGCGGGATATCCACCGGGAAATAGAGCAGGACGTCCGGCGATTCTATTCTATCGCGGGCGATCGCGTGGCCGGTCGAGGTGATGGTGGTCAGCGCGAACGAGACGTCCGGATGCGCCCGGCGCACGCTTTTCATGAAGCGCAGGGCGATATACATCTCCCCCACACTGACAGCGTGTACCCAAATGCGCGGACCGCCCTGCTCCAATGTCCGTTTCGTTTCCGCATCGTAACAGGCCAGACGCTGCATGAAATTACGTCGATACCCGCCCCGTTTCCACATCCGCCAGATAAAGCGGGGCAACAAGAGCGTGAACCCGATGGTGAACAGGACGTTATAGAAAAGCCAAATCATGCGGCGGAGTATGTGGGATAAAAGGAACGGGAAACAAGCCCTTGTTCTTAATCGGAATAGACACGTTGACTTTCATCCGACGCCCTTTTACGATTTCACCCGCTCAATTTCATGAATCCGGTCCATTGATTTCGCGACCAATAAGAGGAGGCGTTTCGGTATGAGTCGTTTTGAATCCGCGGTTAAGAAACTGTCCTTGAAGAACGGGAACACGGCGCAATACTATAGTCTGGCCGCCTTGCGGGACGAAGGTGTGGGCGACGTCTCCCGTTTCCCGCTTTCCCTCAAGATCCTGCTCGAATCGCTCATGCGCATGCAGTCGCATCCGGCGTACAACGAAGAGCATGTCACCTCTTTCGCCGCCTGGAAACCGGCTACGCCGACCGATCAGGAATATCCGTACATGCCGACCCGCGTTCTCCTGCAGGATTTTACGGGCGTGCCGTGTGTCGTCGATCTGGGCGCGCTACGCAGCGCCCTCCAGCGCACGGGCCATGATCCGGCCAAGATCGAGCCGCAGATCCAGGTGGATCTTGTGATCGATCACTCCGTGCAGGTAGACCAATACGGCGAAAACGCCGCCTACGAATATAACCTCGCCAAGGAATTCGAACGGAACCGGGAACGCTACACGTTTCTCCGTTGGGGCCAGGGCGCCTTTCACAAATTGAGTGTCTTGCCGCCGGGCTTGGGGATTTGTCATCAGGTGAACATGGAGCATCTGGCTACCTGCGTTACCGTGGCGGAAGATGAGCAGGGTCGGTTCGTGGCCTGTCCGGACACGCTGGTGGGCACGGATTCACACACCACCATGATCAACAGCATGGGGGTGCTCGGCTGGGGCGTGGGCGGCATCGAGGCGGAG
>SKZA01000180.1 GCA_007127595.1 Kiritimatiellia bacterium | reverse complement strand
CGGCGGTGAGATACTGATCGAATGCTGTTCGTCTCCCGGAAATAAGCTCCATCTCCTGCGGCTATCCAGGGACGACACGGAGGTCGTCCCTCCAACAAGCTGCATCTATCCCGAAACCTGAAGACGGCTCCGCGGAGCGTCGCCCCAGAAGAATTTCAAAGGAAATACGGGGCAAGTGGAGGGCGAGGCTCCCGCCTGCGCGAAGACGCTACGGCGCGGCACGCCCGCCGAGCCGGGTCTTGGGATTGGTTTTATTGCTTACTGGAGGGACGGGCTCTGTCCCGTCCGATATTCGAAACAAACGACACGCAGATTATGCAGAGAATAGCCGAGACAAAAAAGGTCCTGATACTCTGCTTGAGGGAGCGCTATACGCCGTCGCACAAGCGGGAAATGGAGAGCGGTCATCAGATAATCTGAATGATGACTTCTTCCTCTTCTTCCTCTTCGACCTTGGGTTCTTCGACGACGGCAAAGGTCGGAAGGATGCGATAATAGACTTGAAGCGTCAGCGCGGCCATGGCCGTGGAGAAAGCGGGACCGAACCGGGTTTCCACACCAAACGGAATGCCCGAACCTTGGCGCGCAGGCGATGTGAAACTACCGTCTTGATTCTGACTGCGCACAAAGGCGGGTGCAAACCGGTTGTTCCAATCTTCCCAGGTTCCGCGCCCTTGCTGGAACTTCACTTGAGTCACATAATACCAACGGCTCATGGCCCATTGCTCGGGCTGACTCCAATCCACGGTTGCCGCACGCAGCACATCCATTCCGCGCCGGGCTTCCGGGACACTTCCCATACCGTATAACTGAAACGTCAATACCGCCGCCGCCGTCAATCCATGATCCGGGCGACGCACCGACTGCACCGCCTCGACACCCCGATAGAAGAACTCGCCGTCTTCCGCCTGCCTGTTTCTCAAGGCTTCCAGGGCTTCTTGTGTCACCGTCTTCAAATCCGGGTTATTGACACCGGCGAGCTCCGCCGCCTTCAACGCCTGCATTTGCCATACGGATACGGACGTGTTGATGGGCTCGTTGTTAAGACTGTCATAGCCATAGCCCCACATCGCATTGGCGTTGCGCCCATCAATAATGACTTGTACCCCGCGCTCCATCGGACGCCGCAACTGGGGGATACGCGATAGGGCGTACGCTTCGGCGATGGCATAGGTCGCGATCGCATGAGAATAAGCGCCTTCGGGCTTTATTCCCGGATTGATGAACTCGCCCCGATCGTTTTGCTTATCGACCAGGTAACGAATGGCTCGCTCTACCGTTTGCCCGTACTCTCTCGAGGCCGGTGTTTCACCGTGCGCCAGAAAGGCGAGCAAGCCCAATCCGGTGACACCGATCCGGTGATTTTGATCCGACGCCCCCGACATGGCGGTCCGCCATGAGCCGTCTTCCTGTTGATTATCTTTCAGCCATTGCAGGGCCTTGATTACCGCCGCCTCGGTTGCTGCTCCCCAGCGCCCGCCATAGCGATTCAAGAGGGCCGCGCGGCCCGCTTCGTTCCGACCCGAAAAGAGGCCCTGCATCGTTAGGGGACTATCCACCTGCATGACGTCGAGCGCGGCAATGTCCATATCCGGCTGATCCTGCACAAATTCCTGCGGATCGGGCGGAACATCCACGTCCACGTCCATATCCGGCATTTCGAAATCCACTTCGATATCCGGCGGCTCGAACTCCGGTTCGGGCTCCTCGAGAATATCATCGAGGTCGATCTCCTGCATTTCCATCACCATCGCTTCGATCTCAGGCGTGCTCTCCCGCGTGTCGAAGACAATGAAATGCACCGCCGCATAGAGGATGAAGATGTGCAGAATAATCGATCCGGTTGGACCGATCAGGTGCTCCATTACCTTCTTCTTCAGATATTCTTTCTTCGTCATGGGGCGGGTCTCCCCTCGCTCATCAATTCATACTCACAACGGAAAGGTTCCTTAATCCCACTTTCGCGCATAGATCGAGTATTTCCACCAGATTCTCGTGTCGCGAATGGGCGGTCGCCATGATCAGCACGGTCTGATTGGGGTCAATCGCCGCCAATCGCCCCAAGGTCCGCTCAATGGCCGGGAGCTGCATTCGCCGCTCATTGACCGTGAACCCATCCTGATAAATGACGACCTGCAGGACGTTCGGAGTTTCCATCTGCTCGCGCTGCTCCCGGTCGGGGGCAGGACGAAAGACGTCCAGATGGGCGATATCGTCCAGCACTTCAAAGGTCAGAATGAAGTAAATCAACAACTGAAAAACGATATCGATCATCGGCGTCATCGACAGTTCCGCGTCGACGAGCGATACTCTTGTTCGTTTATGCTTATGTGCCATGTCAGGCTTCCTCGAAAGGCTAATTCAGTTGCTTTATGGCCGCAAAGGAAATCCGGTACAGTCCGGCCTGGGTGCAGATGTCCATGACGTTCTTGACGTGCTGGTGCATGGTATCCTGATCTCCGCGGATCACCACCGGCAGGGACTGTCCGTGAATCGCGACCGTATTCCTCATGATAGAGCGAAGCTGGGACGGCGAAAGCGGAACGCGGGCAATGGAAAATTCGCCGCGTTCGTTCAAATCGATCGTGACCGTACGCGGATCACGTTCCTCGACCAATGGGCCGTGCGGCGCCATGGCCATTTGAATACGCTCATCCAAGGCGTCGCGCTCCATTTCCACGGTCAAGACGAAGAAGATGATCATCTGAAACACGATATCGATCATCGGCGTCATGTTGATGCCGCCGGTCCCGGCGGTCGTCTTTTTCTTACGCGCCTTTGACATGTTACCTATCCTCTTTCCGTGTTGCGATCAGCCAACCGATCCGCGAAAGATCAATCCTCGACCACCTCAACATTACGGAAGACCTTGATGAGATCCATCGTCGTACCTTCCATGTTAAGAATGATGGTTGTCGCCTTGTTGCGGAACACGTAGAAGAACGCCACCGCCGGCACGGCAATGGCCAGTCCGGCCGCCGTGGTGAACAGGGCCTGGGAGATATTCAGCGCCAACATGGCCTGTTGCGCGCCGCCCGCCTCCGTCGCCAACGTGGCGAACGCGTAAATCATGCCCTGTACCGTACCCAACAGACCCAACATCGGCGCCAAATTGCCGACCACGTTCAGGTAATTGACACGCTGCATCAGCTTTTCACCTTCCAGATCCGCGGCGACAGCTACGGCATCCTGAATGGCCTCGAAGCCCTCCTCCACATTGGTGAAGCCGGCGGAAAGAATGCTGGACAGCGGAACCGGATTCTCTTCGCAATGCTTGAGCGCTTTCATTACGTCGCCCTGCTCCATGGCCGTGCGGACCTCAGCCACCAGCGTCTCCGGCGCAATCTTCGGCGCGCGAATGGTTATGAAAGAGTCCACGATCAGCGCAATACCGGCGATGGACGCCGCAAAGATGGCCAACCACAGGATGACCCCCAAGAACCCGGCGCCGGTGACAATCTGGAAGAAGCCGGGACCGGCCACATCGGCCGCCGCCGCTTCCTCATCCAACTGCATACCGGGCGCGACCTCTTGTCCGGCGGGGGCCGGTGCAGGTGCGGGCGCCTCATCCTGCGCGAAGGTTGTTTGAATTGCGATCCCGCCCACCGCCAGAATCATGACCACGAACCAGCCTATCATCCGTTTCCGCATAGCACGTCTCCTTCCGAACGAATTAATCTCTCAACAACCGCATAGTCTAGCCACATCGCCGGGGAATGGAAACAACTAAATTACACACCCCTGCCGTTTCGTCTCCCGCCCCACGCTATAGTTTTGCTCGCGCACGCGAAGCATACGGGCTGTCTCCATACTGCTCCACTACTTTGCGGAACATGTCGCGGGCCCGCTGATCCCGCATCTCTTCCAATGCTTCGCCGGCCTTGAATAACGCCTCGGCCTGTACGTCGCGTTGCGCTCTGAACAACACGACGGTCCGCAAATAATCAAGGAGCCCTTCTTCGGCCAGGCCCCGCTGCACTTTCATGTCGCCACGCATGACCTGCGCACGCGCCGCTTCCGAGCGCTCGCCCGATGCAATAACATCGTTCAGGTACCCTTCCAGCCGACTCAACTCCTCCGCGCCGAGTAACGCCCGGAAATAATGCCACCGTACGTTCGGGTCTTCCCTGCGATGCGGAGCGTTCTGAAACAGACGATCGAAGGACGACAGCGCCGCGGCATGATCGCCCTTTCCATTGTTCGCTCGGCCGATCAGGACCAGCGCTTCCTGATCCCAGCCAAGATGACGGAACTCCCGCACGACGCCTTCCACGGTTGAAATCACCTGGTCGAAACGACGCGCTTGCAAATGTTGCCGGGCCTGATCCATTGCCGCAGGGCGCGGCGCCCATGCTTCGCGATATTGATCACGCGTGAACGTCACATCCCCGCGCGCAGTAGTCAGGATCACGTCCCCGTTTGCCCGGGCGCGAATGGCAGTGCCTTCTATCCGACGACCGTCGGTGAGGACGACGTGCTGGGCGTCGGCTACGACCGGCCATGCCAGCAGCAGGGCCAAAGCCGTCATGAGCCCGCCGAATATGGGAATTTGTGTGTGCATCATTTTCATGGACGTACCCTCGTTGTGCTGGTCTTTTCTTGCTCTTTTGCTTTATTGAATGGCTCGACGCACCGCCTCGGCGCGTATCCGGCGAACTTCCTCCACCTTGTCGCTCTGCGGGAAGTCGTCCAGAAACTGTCGGACTACATCTTCAACGTCTTGGTATTCTTCAAGCTCCATCATGAGATCGAGGCTTTCAAGGAGACTCTGCTCGATGATCGGACGCAGTTGCCGCTCCGTCGCATCCTGCAGCAAGGCGATCCGCTGGAATGTGGCCAACGCCTCACGTTTCTGACCCCGCTGTTTCTGGACCTGACCCAGCTTGAACTGCGCGCGTTGATTGACCACATTGTCTCTGGACAGGCGCAGGATATCCGACAACGCGGCTGTAGCCCGATCGAACTGCTCCAGTTCCCTCAGCGAATCGGCCAACACAAAGCGGGCTTGGTAGAAGAACGCCGTGTTCGGAAACCGTTCCAGCAACTGGTTCAGGACTTCCACGGCCTCGGCATGATTCCCCTGATGGTTGTAGGCGTACCCCAACCCGTTCAACGCCAGTTCAAGCATGCGCCGCTCTTCCGTTGTCTCGACCACGCGTCGATAGGCCGGGATGACATCCTCGTACAGCCCGTTGTCCAACATCAGTTGGCCGATACGCGTGAATTCCTCGGGGGAATAGGCGTCCGGCGTCTCAATCATGCGCCGGAATGCGTCGCGCGCGATTTCCGTCTCGCCGATCTCAAAGGCGGAACTGACCAATGCGAATAGCGCGCTACGCCCCTCTGCCGAATCGGGATAATCGCGGGCGAGCTGCTCAAACGTGGCGGCGGCTTCGGCCGACTGGCCCAAAGCCAATTGTACGGCGCCCTTGTCACGCATCGCGGGCGGCGCGAGGGAGGACTCCGGATACCGGCTCAGGAAGTGGTTATAGGCCGCAATCGCGCGGCGCCGAAAGTTCTCGATCTGATCCTCCGGCTCGCTCATACGCGCATAGCAGTATCCCGCGAAGAAAACAGCCCGCTCCAACAGGCGCGCATTCCGTTCGGCATCTTCCGGGCGCGCATTGTCCGGCGGATTGTCGCCGCTCAACCAGCGAACGATTTGCCCGTAGGAACGGATCGCGTCGGCATAGTTTCCTTGCTTCTGCTGAGAGTCCGCCAAGAGGAACTGCCCGCGAATGCGATTATGTCCCGGACGCAAGGCCTCGACATAACGACGGAAGATTTCTTCCGCCTTTTCAAAATCTTGACGCTGATAGGCGCCGTGGCCCAGGGCGAATAACGCCTGCAGGAAATGGCGATCGCGCGGGTAATTCTCCACGATCCGCTCAAAGTAGCGGGTGGCCGTTTCATGGTCGCCGGCCCGCTCCGCACGACGTCCCATGTCAAACAAGAGCGCCGGCGCGCGATCGTGTTCGGGGAAGCCCTCAAAGAACGTTTCCACGAGCGTATTGAACATCTCCTCGTTTCCACGCTGCACATACATGCGGCCCGCCACCAGGAGCGCATTGGCGGCAACGGTATTGCCCGGGAACCGCTCCGCCAGATAAGACGAAACCATCAAGACGTGCAGATCATCTTCAAGGTGAGCATAACTCAAGAGCAGGTTGGCCAACGCACGCATGGACGGATCGCCTTCGGGGAAGGCGTTGAGAATACGAAGATATTCCTCTATGGCCTGCTCATAATTGCGTTGACGGAACAGGTCGTCCGCGCGCGTAAACTGCGCGGTGGCCGCCTCGCCGACATGCTCTCGGAAATCGATATCGACTTGTCGTCCATATTCATTCTCCAACAGGGCGATCAATTCACGTCCGCGCATCGCCGCTTCGCCGCCCCATTCGCTGGTGCCGAATTGGCCGAAGACATTATAGTATTCCGTCAGTGCGCGTTGCGCGGCCGTCAAGATTTCACGCTCGGATGCGCGCTGTTCGCGCAACTCATTCATTTGCTTCTCGTACAGTTCGCCCAGCAGAAAACGCGCGCCCGCCACCGGGCTCAGCGCCCGAGGGAACCCCTGTTCTCGCAGCAACCGGTCGATCTCCCTCAAATCCGACATGTAGCCGCGTAACATTTCTCGCGCAGCGGCTTCATCCCCGCGCTCGAGCTCAACATGCGCCATGACACTGATGGACTGCCCCCACCAGAGGTCGTACCCCCCCCACTGGATTTTTTCGGACAGTTCGAAAGACTGATTAAGATACCGTTCCCGTTCTTCCCCCTCGGATTCACGACCTAAACGGAGATAGAGGCGGGCAAGATCCATTTGCAAGCGGCGTTCCGCGCTCGGATCATCCAGCCCAGCCTGCAATAGCCGGCGATAGGCCTCCGCGGCGCCCGCACGGTCGCCCATCCGTTCGAGCATCTGGCCGTATTGATAGGCGGCATCTTGAAAAAAGCGCAGGAGCTCCGGGTCGGTAGGCGCACGATCTTCGTAAAGATCGAAGAAGGCCGTATAGAGCTCACGGGCTTTGTCCGTTTCGCCAATCCCGAAGTAGCCCCGCGCGACCTGTAATTTCAGGGCGTGGCGTTGAGGATGCCCTGCCGGCATTTCCTGGACCAGCTGTTCCGCATCCGCAAAACGTCGTTGCGCGATGAGAATCTCTCCCTGGATACGTTTCGCGCGATCCCGTTCATTCGGATATGACCGCAGGATATTGTCCACCACGCGGTTGGCCATGTCGGAAAAACCCAGTTCGATCAGGCCGGAGGCGAACTGAAATTCGCGATCCACATCCATGGTCGCCGTCGCCGTTGGCGCAACGAGCGGGGACAACATCAATACGGTCACAGCCATGGCAATGCGGATGGAGTCTTTCACATTCAGCACCTTTCCCGTCATTTCGTCCACAAACGTTAAGAGCGCCGCCCCCGATATGCAAGACCGCTTTGGCGATGCGCTCATCGCATATACAAAAGTAATTGATCCGAATCAACCCGTCAACTGCAACCTGACTGGACGCGGTCCTTTACCTGAACCGTGCGGCGGCTTCCTTGAAGCCGGTCTTCAGGGAAACCCAGGACGCTTCGAAGCCGGTCTTCAGCGAAGCCCAAGCCTCCTCGCCTGCATCGGCCAGTTCGTTCAGTTTCCGGTTCGCGTCCGCGACCTGCTCTTCCAAAGCGTCAATCTGCTTGTGCATATCCTGCTGGGCATCGGCTTGGGCCGACTTCGCTTTTGCCTTCAGTTTGTCCAGTTCCGCCCGCCATTCATCCAGTTGGGCCTGCATCTTTTGCTGATAGAATTTCTTCTCGCTCATCAAAGCTCCTTTCGTTGTTTCATACGTAGTAGCATAACGCCATTCCGGCCATAATGCGAGCATGTTGAGGCCATCCGAACCTGCCGCCGCATCATCCGGAACGGGATCCAACGTCACGTGATCGCTGTGCGTTCTCTACAAATCGATATGAAACGCCGTGTGCGCCTCGATCTCGTCCGCAATGCGACGAACCAGATCCGGCGACACCGGCTGATTGACCTTCAGCAGCGCCAACGATTGCGTCCCCTTTGAATTGTGCGGATTGCGTACGTCGTCGATGTTGATGTTCGCGGAGGCCAGCGCGGCGGCGATGCGCCCCAACACACCGGGACGATCCTCATAGGTGAAAATAACCGTGTGGCCTTTCGGCTCAAAGTAGAGCTTATCAAAGTCGCTGATCCGCGAGATCATCAGGTTTCCTTCCGTCACCGTACCGCGCACGCTGGCGGCCATCAACTGATCGCCGCCGGTGTGTGCCGTGAAATCCACGGTGATGGAGTTCTCATATTTCTTCGACGGATCGGTCTCGCGATCGCGATAATCCACCCCCATGTCTTTCAGGTACTGGAGCGCCGCGGCGTAATCCATGGAGCGGTCAAAGTCCTTGTTGAGGGCGGCGACCATGGGCAACAACAGCCATTGCGCATACGGTTTGAGCGTGCCATAGAAGCTCGTTTCAATCTGCTTCAGCGGGTGGTCCGCCCCGACCATGGCCCTGCATAGACGGGACAAGGTATAGGCCAACTCGCCGAATTCCTCGTCGAGACCCGCCGGAATGTCGCGGTTGACCACGAAACTGGTGATCCCCATGTCGTCGTACTCGATCAATTCCTCCGCCGCGCGACGCGCGGCGTTGGTGTTCGCCTCAACAGTACTGGCGCCGAGATGCGGCAACATGAGGTCCGACACGTCCGCAATCGGCTTCGGACCCGCCTCATCCTTCGGATAGACGTCGTTTAATAACCGGATCTTCTTTTCCGGCTTCAGGCGGCGCAGGTCGTCTTCATCGATGATGCCGGCGCGCGCGCAATTCACGATCGTTGCACCCGGCTTCATCAACGTGAGGAGTTCCTCGTTCACAATCCCGCGCGTCTGGTCATTCTCCGGAATGTGGAGCGACACATAATCGGCTTCGCGAAAGATGGTGTGCAGATCCGTCAATTCGATATTCAGGTCGCGGGCGCGTTCCTCGGAAATGACGGGGTCGTACCCGAGGGCGCGCACCTCGAACCCCTGCAGCCGGCGCAACAACAACTTGCCGATCGCGCCGAGCCCGACGATGCCGACGGTCTTTCCGGCCAACTCGCGGCCCATGAACTTCTTCTTCTCCCACAGACCGGAGCGCACGGAAGGGTCGGCCTGCACCACATGCCGGGCATCGGCAAGAATCATGGCAATGACTTCTTCGGCCACGGCATTGGCATTCGCGCCCGGCGTGTTCATCACGTCGATCCCCTTGCGGCGCGCGTGCTGGGTGTCAATGGTGTTATACCCGGCCCCGGCGCGCACGATCACGCGCAGCGCGGGCAGCGCGTCAATGAGTTCCGCCCCGATCTTTTCACTGCGCACAATCAATGCGTAGGTGTCCGGATGCGCCGCCGCCAACTCGGGTAGAGGCGTGCTTTCGTCCTGTACGACGCTATATCCGCCGTGTTCCTCGAGAATGTCGCGCGCGATACTCTGGAGCTTTGTCGGTATCAATACTTTCTTCATAACGTTCGGCCTTTTCCGTATCCCTCACCCATCCGTTAAGGCCCCGGAGCTTAACGGGCGGGCCGGAAGCGAATCAAGCGCCGATTCGATTTGCCTGCTTGACCGGGTGATCGGCCGCAACTATTGTACCAAGCCATGATTAACCGAATGACCCGCCCCATTTCATTGCTGAGTTTCGGGCTCGCGCTATTCCTGTTGCATCCGGCCACGGTCGAGGCCAAGCGACCGTATTACGAAGAGGAACGGGAACCGCGCCGTTTTCGCCTGCTGCGCCCGAAGATGGACGCGCCGGACCGGCAATTGGCCTATGCCAACGAACTGCGTGAAGCGGGACGACGCCGGGGCGCCCGGCGACAATACCGCGCGCTCGTCCGCTACTGGCCGAATACGCCGGAAGCCGCCCACGCGCAATACGCCCGCGCCCAACTGCTCGAGGAACGGGGCCGACTTTTCCGCGCGTCCGAAGAATACGCCACGCTGCTGGAGAACTATACGGGCATGGTGCCCCATGCGCAGGTCCTCGAACGGAAGTTCGAAATCGCCGAAACGATCCGGGAACAGCGGCGCGCGCGCTTTCTGATCTTCCCCGGCTTTCACGCGCCGGAACGTGCCATCCCCGTGCTCGAAAGTATTGTCGAGCACGGGCCGCGCTGGGAACGCGCGCCCGACGCCCAACTGTTGATCGGCCAGATTAAGGAGGACACGGGCAAACTTGAAGAAGCGATCATCGCTTATGATCGGGTCGAATTTCGGTATCCCCGCAGTCCCCAGGTAGAAGAGGCGGCCTTCGGCAAGGCCCGCGCCCTTTACCAATTGTCGCAGGAGTATCCGAATCATGTGGACGGGGCGGAAACCGCCATGCATGCGCTGGCCATCTTTGTGCGCAACCATCCGGATTCCGAACATGCGCCGGAAGCGCGCGAATACATGCGGACGTTGTACGACCGGCTCGCGCGCATCAAGTTCGAAAAAGCCCGTTACTACGACCGGATTGCGCGTGCGCCGAAAGCCGCGATTACCTCTTACGAACTGTTCCTGGAGGAATTCCCGGATTCCGTCTACGTGGACTTCGCAGAACGCCGTCTGGAAACGCTACGGGCCAAAGTAGGAGAAAAAGATGAAGGCTAATCGCCGCTCGACCTTATCTCGATGGCTCGCCGGGGCCGTATATACAGGACGGCAAAGCTTGGCTACGTTATCTCTTAAGATTGATCGTAGGGGCCGCGCTTGCGCGGACCGAGCCGATTGGCCCGCCCGGTCTTCGCAAGCGAAGCCCCTACGAGGATCCAGATTACCCGTCCTTTGGTGGGGCAACAGATGGCTCGCCCGAACCGGCTGCGTGTCCGTCATGGCGCTCGCGCTGACCGGATGTGCAGGGTATCAGCTCGGATCCATGCTGCCGCCCGATATCAAAACGGTACACGTCCCTACGTTCATCAATGAAACGGAAGAGCCCTTGATCGAAGTTGCGACCACCCGGGCCGCCATTGCGGAAATCCAGCGGGACGGCTCGCTGCGGATCGCATCGGCGGACGAAGCCGACTCCATTCTCACCGTACGCCTGATCGACTTCCGCCTTCAACCGATCGCCTTCGACCGCGACCGCCGCGCCGCCGCCGAGGAGTATCGCATGTTCATCACCGCCTCCATCATTTTGACGCGACGCGGGACGGATGAAGTGCTCGCCCGCGATCCGCGCGTAACCGGCGAGGCAACATTCGTCCTGGCGGGCGACATGACCAGCTCCAAGCAAAGCGCGTTGCCTGACGCCTCGCGCGACCTTGCCCATCTCATCATCAGCAGCGTCGTCGAGGCCTGGTAGCAGGCGGGGCGGAAGGACCAGGAGTCAGGGTTCGGGATTCAGGTTCTGGGTGTTCGGAAGGAGAACGTTCAACGCTCAACATCGAACGTCCAACGTCCAAGTAACATTCAACCCCAAATCAAAAAGGCAACCGGGCTTGCCTTGGCCGCGGAAGCTTGCTCCCACCACACGTGTCTCTGCGGGCTCCTGCCTGCCCGCCCTGAAGTACGCGCTTCGCTTCACTTCAGGGCCCGCCGTAGGCCTTGCGGAGGCGGGTTCAAAGAAATCTTTGCGCGCTTCTGT
>SKZA01000285.1 GCA_007127595.1 Kiritimatiellia bacterium | reverse complement strand
TTCCCATCTGCTTGGTGGCGATCATATGCATCAAGATAGACTCGCCGGGGCCGGTACTCTATAAGCAACGGCGCGCCGGCTTGGATGGGCGCCCCTACACCTTGCTGAAGTTTCGCACCATGAAAACGGATGCCGAGGTCACCTCCGGTGCGGTCTGGGCCGGAAGATATGATAAGCGGGTTACGCGGGTCGGCCGCTTTCTGCGCAAATCGCGCATCGACGAAATACCGCAGCTACTGAATGTGTTGGCGGGCGAAATGAGTCTTGTGGGACCGCGTCCGGAGCGCCCGGAGTTCATCGATGCGCTGGCCCAAGCCATACCGTTTTATAAAGAACGCCTGCTGGTCTCGCCGGGCATCACTGGATGGGCCCAAATTAACTTCCCCTATGCTTCGAGCATCAATGCGGCTCGGCGGAAATTGCAGTATGACCTTTTCTACATCAAGCACATGAGCCTCTTCCTTGATGTGCTCATCCTGCTGCGCACGTTTAAGACCATCCTCGTGGGCTTGCGTTACAGCGATGAGGACGAAGAGGATCAGGGCGAACTTCCGGTCGCCAAATCATCCCGCCTGACGGTGTTGCCCGGAAAGGCCTCGTCGGACACGGCGGGATCCAAGACCGCGTGAAGTGGCGCCGCGCTCAGACGAACATGCGCATTCAACTCCTGAACGTGGCCTGAAATACAACATACCGCCATGCTGGATATTGATCAGTCCGAAAGGGAAAACCGTTACGCCGACATGCCCATTGGGGCGCCGGGGCCTGACGAAGAGTGGGTGGTCCTGCATACCCGTCCCCGCGCGGAAAAGAAACTGTGCGCCCACTTTGAGCGTGATGGCATGCCCATGTATCTGCCGTTGCGGCGGAAGGAGCACCGCTATGGCGGGCGGCGGCGCGCGTTTTGGTCGCCGTTGTTTCCCGGGTACGTGTTCGGGGTCTTCCCTGCGAAGATGGTGCCGTCGCTGCGCAACAATCAGTACGTGGCCAACGTCCTGCGGGTCTTACATCAGGGAGAGTTTGTACATCAACTCCGGCAGCTTCAACTCGCCCTGCGCGCCGGCGACATGGTCGAAGTCATGCCCTATCTGGAGAAAGGGAAGCCGGTGCGCATTATAGCCGGACCGCTAAAGGGCGTGGAAGGGATCGTCGAGAATGTGGGAAGAAGGACAAAAGTTGTCATCAGTATCGAAATGATTCAAAAATCGGTGTTCACGGAGGTCGACAGTGCAAACATTGAGATGGTGTAGGATGGTT
This sequence comes from Kiritimatiellia bacterium, assembly GCA_007127595.1. Taxonomy (GTDB): domain Bacteria; phylum Verrucomicrobiota; class Kiritimatiellia; order SLAD01; family SLAD01; genus SKZA01. The sequence continues at coordinate 1,847 of SKZA01000285.1, read as the reverse complement.
AAAGGATGATGGTTGCTCTCCGGCAATGCCCGACCCCGCGTCATGAGACTTCTTTTACGCAGAATACTTGATCGAATAATGCCCCGCAGCGTCCTGCAACGTGTGCGGCTGTGGCGTGCGCCGCGCATTGCGAGACGCTACAAAGATGCCGATTGGTTGTCGGCGCCCATTGTCAAGGCGCTCGTCCGTCCCGGCGATAGCATCATCGATGTGGGAGCCAATATGGGATATATCACGGCCCGTCTGGCGGAATATGTCGGTTCTGAAGGACGGGTCTACGCATTGGAACCCGTACCCGATACCTTTGACATGCTGGAGCGCACGGTGCGGACCCTCGGATTGAAGCAGGTCTCGGCGATTCATGCCGGCGCATCCCACACATCTGGAACGCTGGCCATGTCCATTCCTCGCTATGCGGATGGCTTGGAGAATCTATATGAAGCTCGAATGGTGCCTGACTCGGAGGAAGGGGGGCAAGGGCGTCTTGTCCGCGTCAGGACCGTGGCACTGGACGATCTTATCCGTTCGGATAAGGCGGCGATTCGATTCGTGAAAATCGATGTGGAAGGCCACGAACGGGCCACCCTGGAAGGCGCCAAGACCTTGTTGGAACGCGATAAGCCTGCACTTCTGATCGAGGTTTCTGGTAACCCCGATGATCTGCACTCCTCCGCCGCCGATGTCTTCGAACTGCTGGGCGCCTTGGACTATCAGGCCTTCCTGTGGGACGGAAAGGCCCTGAAATCAAGAAAATCAGGGGATTTCAGTGTAGATTACTTCTTTCTTCAGCCCTCCCATTTGCAGTCCATTTCTGAGGAGAATTTGACCGGCACACCCATAACCGACTTGAAGTCATGACCATACTGCGATAGCTTTTTACGCGGAGACTCGAACGTGTCCCATAACTGAATGGCAACCCTCAACCCTAACCATTAACCCTTAACCATTCGGCCCATGTATTCCCGGCTCGCTTTTCTATTTGTCCTCTATTACGTCGCGGTTGCCATGACCCAGCCGCAAAATCGCTTTCTCTTCCTGCACCCTTTTCAGCCTGCTCAGCTTGCCTTCCTTGTTGCCTGCGGATTTCACTTCTTGGCGGTGACGCAAGAGGGGCGTCCGGTCGTTCGCTGGGGCCCGGCGACGAAGTTTGCCTTTGTCCTTTTGTTTATGGGGTTGCTATCCCAGTACTTTAATCCCTTGGCCTCCAGCACCGCGTGGAATGGGTTTATCGACCAGTTGGTCAAAGGCGCCTTGGCGGTGATCCTGTTGGAGGCCACGGCGACGAACATTTATCGTGTCTGGGCGGTGCAGGGAACGATTCTCCTCACGACCCTTTGGTGGATCAAAGCGGGCTTACGGCTGGGCCACGCTGGGGCGATATACGCCGGAGACCGGATCATGGGGCCGGCGGTTTCCATGGTCGAAAACCCGAACGCCTATGCCTACTTCACGTGCGTGACCATTTGCGTCTATCTGTACTTCTTCCAGCAGTATCATAATAAGTACTTGAAGGGTGGATTCCTGGCCATGGCCGTGGCCAGTGTATGGATCGTGTTCAATACGGGGAGTCGGACGGGAATGGTCCTCCTTTTCTTCCTGGCGTTGTTTCTGCTGCCGAAGTACGGCACTCAACACAAGACCGCCTTGATCGTCATCGCGCTGGCGACGCCTTTGCTTTTCGGCACTATCGGGGCCATGAATGTAGAGCGTTTCAGAACGATCCCGGACTCCGCACGCGCTTTCTTCAGGGGGGAAGTGGGCCGAGACTTGCGCGGGTTGGATGCCGATGCGCACAGTGCCGCCGAACGTTCGTTGAAAAATCAAGACACATGGCGCCTCATTAAGAG
>SKZA01000081.1 GCA_007127595.1 Kiritimatiellia bacterium | reverse complement strand
TCGCAGCGATATCGTTGCGATAACGAAGACCCGGCAACGGTATCCGAGCCACGAGCCCATAGGCGTTTTGTCGAGCGGCGGCCACGGTCGGCCCGGCGCACACTACGTTGAGTACGCGTCCCCCGCTGGTCACCCAACCTTCCCGTGTGCGTTTTGTCCCCGCATGAAAGACGTACTGCCCCGATGGCAGTTGCCGGGTCGCTTCATCCAACCCGGCCAGCGCCAAACCGGTCGGTGAAGCGCCGGGATAATCCTTTGACGCCAATACAACACATACCGCGGCCGAATCGGATGGGATCCGCATGAGGTCTCCGGCCACCCGGTCCAAATCGCCCGAATACTGCGCCAACGTTCCCGCCGCGGCCAACTCAAGCAGGGTCGACAGTCTTTCGCCCAACACCGGCAACACGGCCTGCGTTTCCGGATCGCCCATGCGCACATTGAACTCCAACACCTTGAAGCCGCGCGCCGTGCGCATCAGCCCGACGTACAGGAAACCGCGATAGAAGATGCCGTCCTTATTTAAGCCGTCCAGGATCGGGCGCAACACCGTGCCGTATATCTCGCGCTGATCGTTGTCAGAAATGTCGGGCACGGGCGTGAACGAGCCCATGCCACCGGTATTGGGTCCCTCGTCGTTTTCATATGCGCGCTTGTAGTCTCGCGCCATCCCGATCTGCATGGCGCATGATCCGTCAAGCAAAAGGAAAATGCTCAATTCCGGCCCATCCAGAAACTCCTCGATCAACGCCGTTTGCGGGGCGCCAAACAAGTCGCCGGTTACAATGCCTTCCACGAACGCGCGCGCTTCACCCACCTCTTTGAAGATGGCCACCCCTTTACCGGCGGCCAGTCCGTCGGCCTTGATGACATACGGCGGCTCGAATTGCAGTGTGAACCGGTCAAAATCCTCCACACGCCTGATACGTTCCGCCGCACCGGTCGGCACGTTGTTCCGCATCATGAACTCCTTCGCCCACCACTTGCTGGATTCAAGCTGGGCGGCGAATTGATTAGGCCCGAGCACGCGCGCATAGGGCGCTTTCATGCGGATTTGGTCCACCCAGCCCGCGGCCATCGGCTGTTCCGGGCCGAACACGATGATGGTGTCCGGCTTGGCGAGCAGGGCATCGCGCGCTTCGTCGGACAAAGGTTTCTCCAAGTCGACGGTTATGTCGCGGTCCAACGGATCGGCGATCTCGCGTATCGCGTCGGATCCGCCGAACGAATAGACTTTGTGCGTGCGCGACAGGATCACAGCCAGCGCATGCTCCCTGCCGCCTTTGCCGATAATAACGAATTCGTTCATGGTGCATTTTTTGAACAGAAGCTCGCAAAGAACGTGAAGATTAATTGGTGTCCATCCAGCCTTTGCGTGCTTCTGTTCAATTCCTACTGATGTTCACTATGCGAGTGTTGACTACATGTAATCGGTCGTCGGCCAGCAGGTTGACGGTTTCGACGAGTAATGCGTGTTCCTGTTCCAGAATGCGGGCGGACAGCGTGTCCTCCGTGTCGTCGGGTTTCACCTCGACCACGCGTTGCAGGATGATGGGGCCGGTGTCCACGCCGGTGTTCACGAAATGGGTTGTGCATCCGCTAACGCGCACGCCGTACTCAAGCGCCTGCTTCTGCGCGTGCAGACCGGGAAACGCCGGCAGTAGCGAGGGATGAATATTGATGATCCGGTTGGGAAACGCGTTGATCAGGGTTTCAGTGACCACCCGCATGAATCCGGCCAACACGATAAACTCGGCGCCGACCTCCCGCGCCAAATCGATCGTGCGCTGTTCGCCCGCCTCCGCGTCCTTGAACGAGACGAATTCCGTGCGCACGCCGTAATCCCGGGCCGCTTCAAGCCCGGGCGCCTGCGACCGGTTGCTGATGATCAAAGCCGGCTCGGCGCGGAGCCGCCCCTTGCGACAGGCTTTAAGCAATGCGGCCATGTTCGATCCGCGTCCGGAAATCAGGATAAGGAATTTTTTCATATTCTCCAAAGACGGCTCGGCGGGAGCCTCGCCCTCCATTCCATTGTGTCCGTGATCGTGACTATTCGAGCCGGACCGGCTCGCTTCCCCGCTCGACCACTTCTCCCACCACCTGCGCGTCGGGAAAGATTTCAAGGACGTTGTCCACGGCGGGAGGACGGCATACGGCGACCAGGCCGTAGCCGCCGTTGAACGTGGCCAGCATTTCCTCGCGCGACATGGCCGCGACCTCCGCGAACCAATGAAACAGCGCGCTGTGCGGCGCGTCGAAGGCCCGGCCATCGAGTCGCGCGCCACAACCGTCCGCCAATGAGCGAGGCAGGTTTTCAAACCAGCCCCCGCCGGTAATGTGCGCGAGCGAAATAACATCGATGTCGCCCGCGCGAATGGCGGAAATGACGTCCGTATAGAGCCGCGTCGGCTCCATGAACCATGATTTCAACGCGCGCGTCGCTCCGTTGAATGTGTGTTCCGCGTCCAGGTCGAGTTCCTTCTCGGAAATGACTTTGCGAATGAGCGAGTAGCCGTTGCTATGAAGGCCGCTGGACGGGAAACCAACGAGCACGTCGCCCGGCATGTTGCGGCCGGGCGAAAGAACTTCCGACTCGCGTACACCCGCGACACCGAATCCGGCGAGATCGAATTCGCCGTCGCGGTACAAGCCCGGCATTTCCGCTGTTTCGCCGCCGAGCAATGGCATATCGCACGCGTCGCATGCCGCGCGGATCGAGCGGATGACGGTTTGATAGGAATCGGTGTCGAGTTTCCCCGTGGCGTAGTAATCCAGGAAGGCGAACGGTTGCCCGCCGCAGGTGATGAGATCGTTGTACACCATGGCGACGAGGTCCTGTCCGATGCCGTCGAGCAGGCCGGTTTGCACGCCGAGCAGAAGCTTGGTGCCGACCCCGTCCGTTCCAAGTGCCAGATACGAGCCGCGATGCGCCGCCATCCAGTCGGGCAACGGCAACAACTGACAGAAATAATCGCGCGGCAACGGTCCGGCGGCGGAGGTCTCCGCCATCAGGCCGCGGATAAGCGCGCTCGCGCGTGCGGGGTCGACACCGGCAGCACGGTATTTCTCCTGGTTCGTAGTCATTTCTTCTTCATGGAGTCGGGGGCAGTGTTC
>SKZA01000292.1 GCA_007127595.1 Kiritimatiellia bacterium | reverse complement strand
TTGACCTTCACGCCATCGTCGAGATCGATTTCCACCCGCGCGGTCGCCAGCGGGAAAAGCACTTCGCGCTCGTATTCCTCGGTGCGCCGATCAAACAGCGCCTCTGCGCGCGCGCGCAAGGCGTCTCGCGCCGCGCTCTCCTCGTCTGCCGTTTCTGCTTCGCGCACCTGTTCCACCAGGTCACGTGCTTCCGCCATCTGTTCAAGCGTGGGGCGCGAAAGTCGGCGATGCCGTGCCATGTCCGGGCGTGCATCGTCCGCCAGTTCCGCCAGCGATTGCGCGAGGCTTTCGCGTTCGTCCGGAGGCAGGGTTTTGGCATAGGCGTGGAGTTCCGGATGAGCGACGCGGATTCGCTCCATCATGCGCGCGCGCTGGACGCGCCGTCCCATTTCCGACCGAAACGCCACCGGATGTTGCTCTCGCAATTCCCGTAAGCGCTGATACTCGTTCGGATCCCGTTCCTTCAAAATTTCCAGCCATCGTTCCGCGTGCTGCCCGCGGCCATCCCGATCCGGGCGTCCCTCGCGGACACGATCCCGGCGCCCCATCTCCTCATCCATCGGTTCTTGAGCGGTTGCATGAACACCGGCGAGCATGGCGAACATCAGCGTCATGCGCGGCAGCCATGGGAACGTTCGTATATGTCTTTTCATTATGTATCCTCCAGTTCCAGTAATTCCCGGGCCCACTCGTCGAGTTGGCCGTCATCCTCGACCCATGCGCCCATGTCCATCTCTGCGTGCAGGCCATTCAGGGTATCGCTCAGCCAAGCGAGTTCTTCGTCGAATTGTGCCGCCCACTCTTCATACGCTGTAGCCCACGGGAGTTCATCGTCCGGCGTGATGACGACGTAAGGCAAAGGTTCCGGGGCGTGCATAAACTGCATGATGAACAGCGTCCCGAATAGGAGAAGCGCCACGGATAGGGCCGCATAAACGACCGCCGGACGCCACTGCGCAAAGAAGCCCCGGGCGGGAGCGGGCGCGGTGGGTCGGCCTAACGCGCGGCGCGCTTCTGCTTGTATGCGTTCCAGGGTAAACGGGGTAACCGTCAGTTCGTCGTCGTCCGTGCGCATGAGTTGGCGCGTGTCGTGCAGTTGGTTGCGCATCGCGCGCAGTTCCGGTTCCCGTTGCAGGGCTTCCTCAAGCGCCCGCTTCCTGCGGGGTGAGAGCTCGCCCGATTCGTCGAGCAGTATATGCAATGCGAAGTCTTTCTTTTTCATGTCAATGCCTCGACAGCGCCGCATATTCGTCGGCCAATTCGTCCCGCAATTTGCTCAATGCGTATTGCATTCGCGCCAGCGCCGTGTTGATGGAGACGCCTTGGATACGCGCAATTTCCTTGAACGGCAGTTCGCCTTCCATGCGCATCAGGAATACGGTCTTTTGATCCGAGGGCAGGCGTTTGACCGCGTGTTGTACGCGCGCCTTGATATCTGCGTGGCCCGCCTCCTCCGAGGGGGAAGGGGTGCGGGACGCGGTTCGTTCCTCCAATGTTGACTGATCGGCCTGCGCGTCTTGCAAGCTCATATCCGGCTTCTTCTTGCGGGCCCGGTCGATAATGAGGTTGTGCGCGATACGGAAAAGCCAGCTCAACAGGTTGCGTTCCTTGAAGGTGCCCAAGTGCCGAATGGCGCGTATCCAGACCTCCTGAAAGATGTCTTCCGCCTCGTCCCGGCCCTCGGTCATCTTGAGAATAAAGCCGAACAAAGGGCGTCGGTATTCCTCGACCAGTTCGCTCAAAGCGGCCACGTCCCCGTGTCGATACCGGGCCAGCCGTTCTTTGTCGCTTTGTTCCATGTGTCTGCATCCTTGCCCACTCCGCTATACATAACGGACCGGGCGCGGGTTTATTGTACCGACCCGCCTGAAAAGGGCCGCCCTAGCAGCCCGTTGAAAACTCATAGCCACATAGTCCACGCCCTTAGGGGCCCTGAAGTACGCGCTTCACTTCACTTCACTTCACTTCAGGGCGGGCGCGGCTGCATTGCAGTCTTCTTCGTAGCCGCCGCCGTGAGGCGGTGGATGGCACGCCCAACAAACGTTTTTCAACGGGCTGCTAGGGAGGGCGGCCCCGGCAATTCTTCATGGATGTCGCGTATGTATCGGTCACGCGATACATGATCCGCAGGATAGGATATATTTAACCTAGACAGATGGCGATGCTATAGTGTGTGCTATCGTGAATTGATTCTCTTATTGTGGACGACCGCCATTATGGCAATGACACCCAAGCAAACGAATCGACTGGCCATCATCATCTTGATTGTCGGGGGAGCGCTCGCAGTTGGCGGGTGGTATTTGACGCGTCCCAAAATCCAACCCTTTGTACAGGAACCCGGTCAGGCGGCCTATGCACGGCAATCCGGGCTACCCATAGAAACCGTCAACAGCCTCGGCATGACCATGCGACTCATCCCGCCGGGCACGTATTTGCGTGGCAGTCCGCCGGATGAGCCGTGGCGCCGTGGTGACGAGCGGCAACATCGGGTTCACATCTCGTACACGATCTATATGGCCGCCACGCCCGTTACCCAGAGCCAGTTCAAGGAGCTCATGGAGTATAATCCCAGCAGCGTTCAGGAAGGTCGCGAGCATGTGCCCGTTGATTCCTTGACCTTTTCCGAGGTTCTTGAATTCTGTAATTGGTTGAGTGACCGCGAAGGATTCGACCCGGTCTATGAGCGAGAAGGCAACACGTGGATCGCGTTTCACGAGCGCAACGGATACCGCCTCCCGCTTGAAGCCGAATGGGAATATGCGGTACGGGCCACGACCACCGACGCCTATTATACCGGGCCCATCGAACCCACACATCGTGGCCGCCGCAATCTCTGGCGCGCCGCGTGGTTCTCGGACAACGCCCGCGGTCGTCCGCACAATGTCGGCATGCGCGAGCCCAATGGATGGAAGCTATACGACATGTTGGGGAACGTCTGGGAATGGTGTTGGGACTGGTATGGAGAATATCCACTGACCCCCGAGTTCGACTTGCGCGGGCCGCTTCGCAGCAATCAGGGCCGAGTCATACGTGGCGGGTGTTGGTATGATAGAATGGAACGCTTGCGTGCCGCCAATCGCCGGTATCATTTCCCGAACGAGCGGCTCAACGTCCTTGGTTTCCGTG
>SKZA01000088.1 GCA_007127595.1 Kiritimatiellia bacterium | reverse complement strand
GTAGCTTGGAGCCCCGTAAGGGTGACTCCGTTGGTTTACGGTCATCTTAAACCGTTATTGGAGGGCAGCCCACTTTCATGATTACCGTAGGCCTTGCGAAGGCGGATGCGAAGACCGGGCAGAACCCACACATGCGGTCCGGTCCGCGCAAGCGCGGCCCCTACGAAGAAGCTAAATTGTTGCTACGGACGCGCGCGATAAACGGAACGAAGCGAGTCGGTGAAGGGTATCCGAGTAAGTGTGGCGGTTAAGAATAGAAGGTGTTTTGTCAGCTTCTGTTCAATCGCTCTTGAGTCGCTCATAGCCGCCGCGGCGCACATCGTCCCAGCGGATAGGTGAGACGGGTTGTCCGCTCTGCAGAGCCTTTTCGACATATTTGGCCAGTGGGTCGGCTTCCAAATTGACCGCGTCGCCTTCCCGCATCTCGCCGAATGTAGTGACCTCCCATGTGTGCGGAATGATGTGCACCGAAAAACTCTTGTCGTCCACCGCAGCGACGGTGAGACTGATACCGTCCACGGCGATGGATCCCTTATAAACGATATAACGGAGAATGGATTCGTCACATGCGACGCGCACGATGTGATCACGGTCCACAGGCTGGATCTCGTGGACCTTACCCACTCCGTCCACATGGCCCTGGACCATGTGTCCGCCCAACGGATCACCTTCGCGCAATGCGCGCTCCAGATTGAGCGAAGCGCCCTCCCCTTTTGCTCCGAGATTCGTACGACGGGATGTTTCCCCAAGGACGTCAAACGTCACACGATCAGTGTCAATCCGGGTAACCGTGAGACAGACACCCTGCACGGCAATACTTTCACCGATCTGAATCGGCCGGTCCCAACCGCTCGCTTCAATGATCAGCGATCCCGATCCGCCGTCTTTTTTCAGGGCTCGAATGATACCTTTGTTCTGAATGAGTCCGGTGAACATGGGTCTGTTCCTCGTTGTTCGTTTGTCGTTCTTCGTTCTGGGAGAATGGTCAGTTGTCGAGTCTCACGACCGGACTGCCAAGTCTTTGCTGTCCTTGGTGTCCTTCGCCGCACGTGCAAGAACCGGTCGTGCCCTAATAAGTATGTCCTGTCCCACGGGTTTGCATTCCAGAAATTTCAGTTCGGGCAAATCGGCCATGAGCCAGCCTTTGCCGCCGACGGCGGGACGCGAGTCGCGCCCTCCCATGATCTTCGGCGAAAGAAAGAAGACGAATTCATCGACGCAACCCGAGCGAATGAGCGATTCGGCCAATTCACCTCCGCCTTCACACAACACGTGCAAGACCCCTTCCCCACCCAACTGCGTGAGCAATGACCGCACGCCCGCCTTACGTGACGTGGGTATCTTCCACACACGCGCGCCGTGGGCAGTCTGACGCGGCTTGCGCTTGGCGGCGACGCTTCCGTTCACCGCCCAGATCGTGTGCGTGGCATACTGATCGGTAAACACCTGCGCCGAGGCCGTTGCGCGCCCTTTTCCGTCGACAATGACGCGCAACGGTTCCCTGCCCTTCGCCGGGCGGGGCCAGAGTGACGGATTATCGGAAATCACGGTCCCCGCACCTACCATGACCGCATCCACGCGACGGCGCAGCGCCTGAACCTCCTGTCGCGCCTGCGGACCGGTGATCCAGCGTGAATGGCCACGCCGATCGGCAATCTTGCCGTCCACGGTTATGCCGAGTTTCAATGTCACAAACGGACGCCCTTCCGTAATCCATTTCGCGAACGGTTCGATGAGGGATTCTCCTTCAGCTCGGCACACGTTTGTAACAACGTCGATCCCCACCCGGCGCAACAGGCGTATGCCTCGTCCGGCATGTTTGGGATTCGGATCGGTCGTCGCGACGATGACGCGCGCAACACCGCTTTCGCGTATGCGTTCCGTACACGGCGGGGTGCGACCGGTAGTCGAGCATGGTTCGAGCGTGACGTATAGCGCGGCGCCGCGCGCCTTCGCGCCCGCCTTATCGAGCGCGATCACCTCCGCGTGCGGACCGCCCGCCTTCTTGTGCCAACCTTCACCGACAATCTTCCCGTTTCGTACGACGACGGCGCCGACCGGCGGGTTGGGCTGCGTGAGCCCCTCGCCTTTCCGTGCGAGGGTCATGGCGCGGGTCATCCAGTGTGTGTCATCTCTGTTGCGATTCGCTTTCAATACGTTCTCCGGGCAACACGGAGGTTGCCCCTCCAGGGCATGTCCCGTAACACAAGATGTCGCATCATCCTGGAGGGACGCGCTCTGTCGCGTCCGAGGAGAATGATGCCGATGATTTTCAGGATAAAGGCTGTTCGGTTTTTGTTCTTGTCCATTATCTTCCCGTATTCGGCACCCTGCTGGAGCCCGCCTGCCGATAGTCAGGACAGCTCAATCGATTTTTTGCGGCGGGCAGGCAGGGAGCTACGATCGGCGAGTCTGCGCCACTTCTTCCGTTGTGTGTCCAAGCAGGGCGTCCACGAACTCGTCGGGATCGAAGATGGCGAGATCGTCCATCCCCTCGCCCAGTCCGGCAAAGCGAATCGGCGTCTCCAACTCTTTAATGATCGAGAACACGAATCCGGCCTTGGCCGACCCGTCGAGTTTCGAGACGATGACGCCCGTGAGCGGTATCATTTCATGAAATTGGCGCGCCTGAATGATCGCGTTCTGGCCCATGCTCGCATCGAGCACGATCCAGGTCTCGTCCGGTTCGCGTTTCAGGCGTGAGGTAATGGCGCGACGAACTTTGCCCAACTCGTTCATCAAGGGTTGCTTCGTGTGCATGCGCCCGGCGGTGTCGATGATGACCGCATCGCACCCGCGGGCGAGCGCGGCGTCCATGGCGTCGAACGCCACAGCGGCGGCGTCGGACCCTTGTTGCCCGGCCACCACATCGCAGCCGACGCGGTCCGCCCAGATGCGTAGTTGATCGGCGCCTGCGGCGCGGAACGTGTCTGTCGCGGCCAGGAGCGGTTTCAAACCGGCTTCTTTCGCGCGCCAGGCGAGCTTGGCCGCCGTGGTGGTCTTCCCGGTGCCATTGACCCCGACGAGCAGGATCGTGTACGGGCGCGGTTCGGCGGGCCATTCAAACGCTTTCTTCTCGCCCAACGCCTTGACCAACAGTTCCCGTACAATCTCTTCTCGCGATACTT
>SKZA01000240.1 GCA_007127595.1 Kiritimatiellia bacterium | reverse complement strand
TTCCCTGCCTCCACGACGTACGACATCCGCTTCAACGAAGGGAGTCAGAACAACCTGTTCCTGACCGGCTTCGAAATCGGCGCCGAAGTTTTCAATTTTGTCCTGCTCGCCGACGTCATCAACATCGAGCGTGTGGACAATGCCACCACCACGGGGCGCCATCACATCGTACTCTTCGAACAATCCTCGGTATCCGGTACCGACGTCGACCTCAAAACCAGCGCGGCGTTTACGATGGAGGAAGCGCTCCGCAGCCCCATCGTCAATCGCGGCGCCGACAACGTGTTCGCCAACCAAGGCGACGGCAACGGCAACAACAACAACATTCAGCGGATTGACTACATCTTTCCGGACGGATTTCCTGTATTCAACAACATCCATTCGCGCGGATTCCTGATCATGGATCGCGGCGGAAACGATCGATTCAAGATTGCCGCCATCACCGGACTCGACGCGAACGGATTGCCGTCTTCGTTCATGGACCCGGTTACCGTTCTGGAAACGGATTGGGGCGATTCGGGCATCACGCTGGATACCGTCGTAATGCGCGGATATACAGAGGGCGGCGGTGATCTCCGTCCCTCCGCCAATGTAGCCCCGCAACCCCTTGCGGGTGTATTCGTCACCTGGCAATCACTGGGGCTTGAGACCAACGATTATTTTTACGGCTACTCGCTTGCCGCCAACGATGTCACCGAAGACGGCTCGTTATGGACCCAAGTGACGAATGCGACGCATTTCCCCACCGACACATCGCCCGGCGCGACGTTCGGCGGGCTCGACCTGATCAGCGGCGGGATGATGTTCTTCGAATCGGACCTTAACGTTACCGTTGGCGACTTTGTCTGGGATGACTGGAACGGGGACGGCATTCAAGACCCGCAAGAGCCGGGTTTGTCGAATGTCCTGGTCCATGTGTATGACGCCAATACGAATCTGGCCGCCGTCGTGCGCACGGATAGCAATGGCTTCTGGAGCGCAAAAGGCATTGGTCCCGGCGATTTCTTCGTACAATACTTCCTCCCGACGGGCTACCAGTTTACCGTTCAATATGCGGGCACGAATATCGCCGTGGATAGCAATGCCGATCCCGTCACCGGGCGCAGCGAAGTGTTTACCCTCACGGCCGGCCAGACGAATCTGACCATCGACGCCGGCATGCACCTCGGGCCGAGTGATCTGCGCCTCGAAAAATCGGTCGCCCCCTTGTCGGTCAATCAAGGCGACGAGATCGTCTATTCCTTGATCGTCACCAATGTGGGGCCGGAAGATGTCGATCTGGTCCAAGTGACCGATCCGCTTCCGGCGGCCTTTTCCTTTGTCGGATACGGTGCGAGTCAGGGAACGTACAGCGACGGAACCGGGGTATGGGATATCGGCGAATTGCTCGTCGGCGCTACGGCTTCGCTCACCATTACCGGCACCGTCAACAGCGGGTTCGGCTGCTCGACGATCACGAACATCGCCGCAATCACGCGCATGAACCGGCCGGACACCAATCTCGCCGACAATGTCGCTTCTGCAACGTTCTATGTTGAGTGCGCGGACCTTGCCGTTACCAAGACCGTAAACATCGACGCTCCGGTCGAAGGGCAGGCCATCGAATTCACGATCCTGCTGGAAAATCTCGGCCCGGACGACGCCGCCGATATCGAGGTGTCGGATCTGTTACCTGCCGGATTGAGTTACATCAGCGACGTGCCGAGCCAAGGCTCATACAATGATGGAACCGGTATTTGGGCTGTCGGCGCGTTGACCAATGGCGGCTCCGCGACACTGGTCATCACCGCCGAACCGGACATCGGTACGGGCGGAACGTCCCTGACCAACACGGCGACGATCACGAGCTCGAGTCACGACGATCCCAATCCGACCAACGACAGCGATGACGAGATTATCCTGGTCCAAGGCGCCGACTTGGCGGTGACAAAAATCGTCAACGTACCCGCTGCCAGCGAGGGGGGCACGGTCTTCTACACCATCACGGTGGAAAACCTCGGGCCGTCGGACACCACCGGCGTGGAAGTCACCGATCCGTTGGTGACGGGATTAACCTACGTGGACGACACGCCCTCGCAAGGCTCCTATAACAGCGGCACGGGCGTATGGACCGTCGGCGCGCTCGCCGTCGGCTCGAACGCGACGTTGCAGATTGAAGCCACGGTGAACGTGGGGACCATGGGCCAAACGCTGACGAATACAGCAGCCGTTACGGCAAGCGATCTGCCCGATCCGAACCCGGTCAACGACCAAGACTCTGCCGAAGTCTTTGTTAGCTCTTTGGAGATCACCAAGACGTCCGATGTCGTCGGCTTTGCCGCCCCCGGCGACACCATCACCTACACAATCGTCATCACCAACAGCGGCGCTGCTACGCAGACCGAAGTCAATGTCGTGGACGCCGTGCCGGCGGGGACAACCTTTGTGTCCGACAGTGTCACCATTGTGCTCGATCCACTCCCTTCCGGCTCGGGCGGATCCACCACTATCGTGTATAACGCCAGTGACACCTTTGTTGTCCCGGATGGTGTCACTGCCGTAACGGTCGAAGCGTGGGGTGGCGGCGGAAGCGGAGGCAGTCTTCCCGGCGGCGCCGGCTCGGGTGGGCGTGGCGGCGGCGGTGGCGGCGCGTATGCGCGCAGTATCCTGGCGGTAACGCCGGGAACGACGAACACCGTGACGGTCGGCGCCGGGAGTGCGGATACGGCGGCGGGAGGCGATTCCTGGTTCGGAAGCGCCAGTACAATTCTCGCAAAGGGCGGCAATAGCAATCAGGGCAACGCGACGGGCGCCGCGGGCGGCCTTGCTACGGCAAGCATTGGGGATTTCACATTCAGCGGCGGTAACGGAGCCAACGGTTCCGGAACCAGCTTTGGCGGTGGTGGCGGATCTTCTGCGGGAACCAATGCGACCGGTGTCAATGCCGCCACGGCTGCAGGCGCCACGGCCCCGGCGGGTGGCGGCAGCGGCGGAGACGGGAAGTCCTCTCCAGCGGGTGCCGGCTCTGCGGGAACTGCTCCGGGCGGTGGCGGCGGCGGCGCGTTGAAGACAGGGGCTGGCGGCGCGCAAACCGGCGGCGCGGGCGCCGACGGGCGCGTGATCGTCAGCTACAACCTGCCGGGCGGCGGAACG
>SKZA01000299.1 GCA_007127595.1 Kiritimatiellia bacterium | reverse complement strand
ATTCTAAACCCTTAGAGACCCAAAACACCCGCAAAAAACGCCTCTAAGCCCCCAAATAGTGCCTTCTCCCTGTCGTAAGTCGTTGATGCTCTAGAAAAACCTGTGGTCCGACCCCGGCTTCCGCTCGGAATCGCGGGAAACTTCCGGTGGCAGCATCTTGACGGCCACTTCGATACCTGAGACCTCGTCAAGACAGCGGAACACCAGCCCCATGCCGCCCTGCCCCAGTTCGCCCAAAATCTTGTAGCGCCCGAGCAACACATCGCCCGCCTTCAGACGAGCGCGCTGGCGGCGGGTCAGGACCTCGCCGATCGAGACGATGCCTTCGCCCAGATCGTCAGCCGGTCGCGGTGTCGGTTGATCTCCTAATGATTTGTCCATGGCTACCCCGAATCGAACAATGCTGATTAACTCAAGGCAGTGTAACCATAGCTGGGCGTCAAGACACGGAGAAAATCCTTCGTATTATTTGATCATGGTAAGACGGTGCAATTTTATCTCAGCAATTGTTCAAGGGGTTCCGGCGCAATCAAATTGATCTCCTGACTGCGTTCGAGAAAGGGGGCCACATCTTCACGCGCTTGCTTCCAGTCAATATTCTTGAGTTGTGCCGCGATCGCCTGCCGCCAGGCGGTTTCCGTCAGGGCCTCCCCAGCCCAACCCGTCTGCTCCAGGGCATCGCTCAATAGGTCAAGGTTCGGCGGTGGCCATTCAGGTGACGAGAGATACCACAGCAAGTCGTATAGGTCCCGGCCCTTGGTATATTTGCGCGTCAAAACGGCGTGCAGCTTGCCGGCTAGTAAGGAGCTTTGGTCATGCTGCATGAGATGGAGCAGATAGTGTTTACGCACGAGTCGCGTCGTACATACCGCGCCAGACGGTGGGTTCGTGTCCATCTCCACCTTGACCGCAAACGTCTCGTCGCGATGCGGGGAAAGGTCCATTTCATAGAGAAGCCCTCGGAATTTGATTATGGCGGCGGCGACGGTCCGTTGCTCCCTGACCCGGATGTCCACTTCGTACGCCTCGGCTACGAGATCCGATTTAACGGCCCGCAGGATGGACGCGAAGCGGGCGTCGTCACCGGGGGCCCGCAGCGAGAAGTCCAGGTCTTCGGAATAGCGTGGCAGGTCGTAGAGAAAACGCAAAGCTGTCCCATCTACAAAAGCCCAGTTGGCGAAGGCACCCTGATCCTGGAGGGACAGCAAAATGCGCGCCTGCAGAAATTCGCGGGCCCGATTGCGTTTGCGCAAGGCGTCGGATTCATCACGCAGGGTATTCAGCAGTAAATCCTTCATATATCCTCTCCCCCCTCCGTCTGCTTCCATGCCCGGGCCAAGTAATGAACAGCGCGCAATACTTTTTGGGAGCCCGTGCGATCGGCCATCTCAATCAGGCGGTCTGGCGATAGACGGTGCCCGGGATCCAATCGCAGTTCATCAAGATATCCCTCGTCATCGCTGTGTGCTGTTAGATAGAGCAGATCAATCAAGGCCTTTTCGGGAGAGGCCACCAGCGCGATCTGGCCCGGCGCGACCTCCTCCCGCGTCATGCCCCACAGAAGATCTCTTTTGATATGACGGAAGATAAAGCGGCCCTTGACGTTTTCTATTTCTTCCGGTCGTTCCGTGGTTACGCTTGTTACCGTCGGCACATATTCCGGAATGCACCCGTACCAGGCAAGGGCCGACTGCATGCTGACATAGGAGGCCCGGCGCATTTCATTGGCCAGTATGAAGGGATGCGGCGTTTGTTTCGCGTACGGCTCCGCCAGCACGTAGAGTCCCCTACGGAGCGGAATAACTTTCCCCGCCTTCACCCACCGCGCCAATTGCCGCCGGACATGGGCGGGCGCGTCCTGCCCAGCCAGCAGGTTTCCTGTCCGGAACACCGCCTGGTCGCCCAAGATATTTCGCAGCTCTTCAATTTTCATTGCAACATAATGACACTTCCGTCTCCTTGTTGCAATGAAAATCGATTCCCACCCGCCGAGATGCCCCTCCGGGACCACCTCGCCCGGTTTCAGTGCATCAGCGTGGTCGCCGGGTTAGCAGCGGGTCGCCGGCTTACCGCATGACCGTAGAAGCGCAGTGGCTGAAGTCGAGACCACCATTTATTCCTCTTGTCCGTGAATGGTAGCACTCCTGACTGGGAAGGCTGAACTGAAACTTTAAGAATATTCTCGGAATCAAGGATGTCTGTGCCTATCTTCTCTCTCACTCTGGACAGAAAAATGTGCGGCGTAATTCTACTGATTGCGAGTAATGAGTTTTGAAGATATAGAAAGCCTGTATAGGGCGATTAAGGGCTCGAGGCATACCGATCTTGTCGATAACATGGTACTGGCTGCAGTGCGTTATGCGCGCAAGCGAACGGACTGGTTTATGGCTTCTGCAGAAGCGCGACAAGAGATGGAAGATGAGCGGACTCGCGCCCACAATGCCTTTATTGATGCGTGTAACATCCTGAGCCGAAACATGGCTAAAAGCGGCGAAGATATTACATGGCGCAGAAATCTGGGCGACGACCGTAAACACATTGGTGATATTGCCTGCCAACTGCACTGCCTCCTAGGCATAATGGCGCGATAGGCACTGTATCACGCGTCTCGTCGCTCAACTGGTATCGATCCTCATGGCGGGGCCCAAACACGCCTCCTCCTCTAGCTATGCTCGAGCCCCAAGAAGTATTGTTAGGCATTGTCACATTTTCCCAGCCAAGAGACCCCCGGCATCAACTTCAGCGCGTACCTTCGCTCCAACGTCGTATGCTCAACCCCATACACCTCCCCCGTTCCACCGGCGCCGAGGACACCAATGCCCAATTTGGGCGCAAATAAACCAAGTGCAAAAATGTTTTAAAATAATTGATTGACACCAGAGATAAATAAAGATAAACAGGAGAAACATTTAATCAAGGACTTGGTTATGCCCCTGGAAAAGCCATTTTTATCGCTCGAAGAAGTCGCGGAGGTCCTCGGCGTCAACTATCAGTTGATTTACAAACTGGTTCGCTCCGGCGAGCTACCCGCCGTTCGCGTCGGACGCGTTTTCCGTGTCGCCACCCCCGACCTCCATGCCTACCTCGAACAAAGCAAGACGAATCGCAATCCTCCGGAGACGCGCTGCGCGAGCTGTGGCAAGCGCTACTACAGCCGGCTCTCCGTGCAACAGAAGTGCAAGGTGTGCGATGAGCCGATCTGCAATGATTGCTGGACGCGTAAAAAGATCCGCACCTGCGAAGAACATACGGACAAGAAATCGGAGAAGAAGAAATAAAGGAGCATGGTCATGGGCTTGTTTTCAGATCGTTGTCAGGCATTGGTCGATTCCCGAACGGGAAAGGTATTGACGGGCGAAGCCTTGACGGCTGCCCGGCAAAATCCGAAAGCGCCGCGCTGCGGTAATCGCGTGAAGAAGGCCGCCCGCTTCTGCGGCCAGTGCGGCGCGGGTGCGCCCGGAGGATGGTGGCGTTGTCCGACCTGCAATAAGTGGGTCGGGAATGAGTCGCACTTCTGCTGGAACTGCAGTACCCCGCTGTTTCCAGATACGCGGGCCGGCATTGCCGGTGGACGCTGGCAACGGCCGGGCGGGGTGTTGGCTGAACGATTCGAAATCGGTGACATCCGGCCCATGCTGAAGGACGGCCTAATTGTCGAAGCAGGCACTGTCGCCCTTTTGCTGGATGGTGGCGCGCTTAAGGATGTCTTGTCACCCGGCCGCTACAACCCGGAAAGCATGGCGCTTAAGATCAATCATTGGGGCAATCCCCCGCCCCGCACGGTGGTCCTGGTGGAGAACGGCGACGTCGTCCTGCCGCTGCGGGTAGAAGCCCTGCGCACAGCGGAAGATATACCGGTTGAGCTTTACACGGAGGTAGCGTTTCACTTCGTTGACAAGAAAGCGGCCGACTTTCTGGCCAACGTATTCAAGGGCAATCAGCGTCTAACGTTTCAGGAAATCGAGACCCTGCTCACCGGCGAGATCCGGTACGCGATGGAAAACATCGCCAATACGTCGACGATCGAAGACTTGGTCAAAGACCCCCAACGCCGACTCCATATTGAAGATGCGCTGACGCAAACCATGAAGGATGTACTGCCCCGTTACGGATTGGAATTGATCCGCGTGGCGGCAGCGGAGTTCACCGGCAAGGAATACGAAGAGCTGCGGATGAAATCCGGTGATGTCGAGGTGAAACGGCGACAGATCGAGTTGGATCAGCGTCTGCGCGAACTGCTGGCCTCGGATAAGATGGATCAATTCAAGTCGGAAGCGGAATTGAATGAATACATCGCGCAATTGGCGCAAGAACGGGGCTTGGCCACGGAACACCGGACTCAGGAACTGGCCCTCCTGCGGCTGGTGCATCGTCAGGAAATTGACAAGCAGGCGGCAGACTTTGCCTTTGCCCAAGCCACCGCGCAAACGGCCAACGAAATCGGCCTGAAGAAATTGGGCGACGCGTATAGCCGGGAAGCCAAACGCTTGGAAGAAGAGAACGAAGTTGCCATCACACAAATGTGGCTGAAGGTAAAACAGGAAAAGCGGCGGCTCGAGTTGGAGTTTGAGCAGGAGCGCCTAAAAATCGAGCGGGACGAGGCCGCCGCCCGCGCCCAACTGGCACGCGAGGATGAGGCGCAACGGATTGAGAGCCGTAAAGGTGCTGATTTGGCCACCTTGATCAGCCTAGTTGACGATCCGGCGAAACGGCAATCCCTTCTGGACCTGAACAAGCAGATGCAAACCGCCGGAAAGACGCCGGAAGAAATAATGGCGGCTTATGCGGCAGAGAACCCGGACCTTGCGCGTGTCCTGCTCGAGCAGGAAAAAGCGAAGAGCGATGAACGCGACAAGGAATGGACCGAGCGCAAACAGGTCCTGGACGAGGCCGCCGACCGGGTCGAGCGCATCATGCAGAAGGCGTTGGAAACCACAGCGGAAGCCGCCAAGAACCCCGGAGCCGGCACTCAACAAATCATAAAATGATGCCGTGATGATACGCTTGGAAACCAACTATTTGTCGGCCTTGAGGATGACCGTATGAGCGAAATCCGTCGATGCCCCGCCTGCGCGATGCCGACACCGGATGGGGACCGGATGTGCTCTTCGTGCGGGGCAGACTTAAGTCAGCCGGATCGCGCGCCGATTGCGATGCCGGCCTCCGCTGAGTCGGCTACGCCACTTCCAAAGCCGCCTCTCCCCGCGCCTACCGATGAGGCGTCGTCCGTGGACGCGGCGGCGAAAACGGCCGGCGCCATCTGGGATAAAGCCAAACAAGCGATTGGGTTGACCACCGAACAGCTACCGACTGAAGCGAGCACTGCGGCACGGGATCAAGCCGGTGACGACCATACCCGAGCGCCACAGAACCAGACGTCCCCCGCGATACCGCCGGTGTCGGACTGCAAGGAATTGCGCGTCGAGTATAACTTTAGCCGGGTGTTTATGGATGGCCTGCATGTCCCGTTCCAATTCAGGATTACCCCGCAAGAAAGTCATTTAACCAATCTCTTCATTGAAATCCGGCGGAATGGCAATCCGGTCGCCCGTGAGGAACCGGACGAGATGTTATTTGCGCATCGGCGCCTCGATATTCATATGGCGTATCGTCCGCCGCCCGGCCTACAAGGCATTATCAGTTTTGAAATCTATATCGGCTACGACAGCCGGAAGACACGGCAAGTATTCAAAGCCCGCCCCACGCATACGATCTTCCGCGGCTTTGAAAAAGTCAGTGCAGTGATTAGCAGCCTCAAGATCGAGATCAACAACAACCTCAAAGCTGAAGGCGCCGCCGATAATGTGATCAAGCAGCACATGGACGGCTTGGAAGCCTTGCGCCCGAAAGAGGACAATCCGGTCACCGAACTGGCGGCCATCGACATCCCCGCCTGCTGGAACAACCTCAATCTTCACTTATGCAAACGCAATGACCTGGAGGAAGACGATAGCGACGGCATCCCGGCGCAACCGGCCAATGCCCACTTTCCCTACCTAACGCTTCGATGCGGCGCCCAAATCGTTCAACTGCTGTCCGGTGACGATATTCAGATTGGCAAGAACCGTAAATGTCCCATCGTGGCCCGGTCCGGCAGTTCCAGAAAAGAGAAAGAGCGCGACGCCGCAATCAGTCGCTATCATTGCCGGATCGAGCGGCGCGGCGGTCGCAGTTCGGTTGTTGACTTGGGTTATTATCCCGACCAGGGAACCGATAAACCCAGTGCCTACGGAACGTATCTGGACGGGCAACGTGTCCAGCCGGGCGGCAGCAGTCCCTTACCCAAAGACCGCGCCTTTACCCTGACGCTGGCCGGCAGTGATCAAGAACCCGACGCGTACGTGTTCGAGGGCTATCAACAGACCCGCGACAAAGCGCGGCACACGCCCTTTAAGCAACTCAAACACAAGGCCGATCATCAAGCGCTCAGCCTGGTGCTGCGTTCGCGCCATGTACCGGTGACGCATGTGATTTTATGGGAAGCCGTGGCCTGCCGTGATTTGCAATGGTCGGATACCGACGCATGGATCTGCCGAATGCAAGATGGTTTCCTGCTTGTTGACGGCAAACAGAAGGAATGGTTGACGCATGGGAAGACCCTATACATCGGCGGCCAGATTGTGGATGTGGGTCCGCACAACTCATGGTCGGACCCGCCGAATTCATAATGTGTAATTGGAAGAAAGGTTCAACAAGGAGAAGAAATGAAAAGACGCAGCACATACAGGGATTGGCTGATATTGGCCCCACTCGCACTGGTCACGGTGTTCTTGACCGGATGCGGAACCGCACGCCCGGGAACCGCGCCCCCTCCGCGCGCCCGCGTGACGCCACCGCCGACCGAATCGCCCCCCCGGCTTGACCCCATCGAAGCGGAGGAGATGTCGGGTGAATTCATTTCTTTTGGCAAATTGCGAACGGTTATTCGCAGCAATGAACGCGTCATTGATGCGCAAGGCGGGCAAACGGATGTTAGCGAAATCGGCCAAGCCTTGGAACGCGGATTGGTGCAGCGGGATTTTCGTATCTTCACC
This sequence comes from Kiritimatiellia bacterium, assembly GCA_007127595.1. Classification (GTDB taxonomy): domain Bacteria; phylum Verrucomicrobiota; class Kiritimatiellia; order SLAD01; family SLAD01; genus SKZA01. The sequence goes on along the minus strand of SKZA01000299.1, from coordinate 4,713 downwards.
GGGTCCGTCACACCGGCCGGCTCCATTGCCGAGCTTACACGGCGAACCGGCGCTCATTTGGTGATCGACATCGACGCCCGCAGCGAATTCCTGAATTCCACCGGTCACTTCACCCGCTATCGCGCCGTCGCCGATGTGAAAGCGATTCGAGGGCGGGACGGGACCCTGCTGGCCTCTAACCGTTTGGAGGATAATGGTCCCCGCCGTCAGGACAGTCTGCGCGCCGGCCGGGCGGCCCTGGAACAATTGGCCTCGCCGCTGGTCGATGAATTGATCCGCGACCTGATGCGAAAATCCGATCAACTGTTGTGGGCCGCCATTGTGATTAATCAAGTGCCCAACATGGCCCAAGCCCAGCACATCCGACTGATGCTGGAACAGCGCGACTACGTCGATCATGTTGAGCTTTTGGCTTGGGACCAGGAATCCCGTGTGGCGACCTACGAGGTGATTTATGGGCTGCAACATGAGGCCGACATCGCCCAGCTACTCAGCGAAATCCCTCAGCTGGGTATTCGCCCCTCCCGCTACGAGCCCGGCCGCATGGATGTTCTGCGTCGCAACGTTTCGCGTTATAAATAAGGTCCCGTCACGAAAGGAAACTGTCATGAAATTGACCACTCAAACCGTATGGATAACGACAGTAATCGCCGGCCTGCTGCTGTGGTCCGCCACAGCCAGCGCCCAACGCATCGAGGGACCCAGCGGCCCCATTGTCGATCGCTATATTGATCTGGCTGCCGAACGGGCTTTTGATCAGTGGGTTGCGGACCTTCAGGCCGATCCCAAGGCCGAGGCGGTACAGCGGGTCGGTATTGTTCGACTCGACCGCGATCCCGGTAATCTCAGCTCGATTCTACAAGGCAAGATGACCCGGCTCGACGCCATACGCATCGTCACATTGGGCGGATCGGTCTGGAACGTGATTGAACGGGAACTGGCCCGCACGGATCCCGATGAAGGCTACGGGGACATCTTCAATCGCGCCACAATCGTGTGGACCGAGGAAGCTGGGATTCCCGAGACGACGATTGGCGCCGACGCCATTCTGCTGGGTCATGTCCGGTCGGTCGAACATACCTGGCTGCGCACCATCGTGCGCGTGCAAGTCTTTCTCGCCCGGGTCGATACCCGCGAGCAACTGGCCGGTGGCATCTATACCGGCGAGGCCGTGCTCTCGCCCCGCGACTTTCTGTTCCACTACAGCACCCAACTCATTTGGGGCGTCGCCATTCTCGTTGCCGCGATTGTCGTCGTATGGCTGTTGCGCAGTATCCTGCGAGCCACGACCCGACCGCGGTAAACAACGGAATAAGGAGATACAACGATGAAGAAGACGATGATGATGTTGTCTGCCACCGCAATAATCTTTTCGGTGGTCGCCACGACGACCCGCGCCGACAGTGCCGCCTACGGATTCCGGTTGAGCTTCATGGACTGGGAAGAGAAAAGTCTCTTTGATGAACGGGCACAGGAGGATGGCGTCCAGTTCGGGCCCACGATCCGATACGACTTTGGTAATCGCGATCAATTCGTGGTCGGATTGGATGCCGCCTATGGTTCCATCGGCAAGTTGGACCGGGCCGATTTTGAGTTGCTGGTTGGTTTCAATATTGCCCCCTCCTTTCGCCTTTTCGCCAACCTTCGCTATCTCTGGCAGGATTTGGATCAAGGCGCATTGGATGAATTGGAGCGCGACATCAAGACCACCGGGATTGGTGCGGGAATCGGCTTGGAAGGCAGTGTGCCGCTCGGCTATTCCGGCTTCTTCGTCTTCGGCAGCACCCGGGTCGCGCCCATGCGCATGAAGACCGACGTGGACGATAGCGACGGCACCGCCGTGTTATGGGCCTACGAAGGAGGCCTAGCCTATTCCATGATTATGGACACCATCGTAGCCGACAGTACCGTCTTCTTCGCCATCGGCTACCGCCACCAACAGCTCAAGGGCGGTGACTTTGATGAGAAGACTACGATGCCCTTTGTCGAGATTGGTTTTCGGCAGGAGTTTTAACCACGCGTTATTGGCGGGCCGTGATGCGGGAAGGCGACCAAGACCCGTGTGGAGAAGTTAGGCGCGTGTCGTCTGCCAGCGTGGTCGGGGTCTGAATATTGGCGTCGCCAGAACATTGACCTCCTTTGATCGGAAACGATACCGCTTGGGCACCCGTACCGCCTGACTCCGTCCTGACTGAAACACTTTTGTCGTAACCATAAATTCGCCCCACTAAAAGATATACTTATTGATATATACCACACAGGAAGAGTGGCAAGTGTTCAGGCCAGAAGGCAGCGGCGATTTTTCGCCGCTGGATGCGGGCTATTATCATCGACGGAAGTAAATGTAACTACTACTCTCTCAATGAAGGGAGATTGTCTATGCGGACAAACAGAATTTTGCTGCGAATCGCGATCATCGCATTTGTCGTTTTCCTGCAAACTCGCGAGTGTCTAGCCTTGGGGCGCTGGATCGTGGGAGGGAGCTACTTTAAGCCATCGGCAAGCGCGTCGTTGCGCGCACTAAGCAGCGGGGACTCACTTGAACTCGCTCGATTGAATTATGATATGGACCAAGCCTTATTCCTGACGGTTTCCCATATTTGGCAATATGACATTCATAGTGGGCAAGGGTTTCGACTAGAGTATCAACGATATGCCTTTGATGCTTTTGCGCAGGGAACTGCTACCCGAGACACGATTCCTCGCACGTCTCCTCGATCCAGCACTGTTGATTTTTCCGGATCCTTTGATCTGGTCGACTTGTCATGGATAACCTTCGGTGAAGCCGGACATTTTGCGATTGGCCTCAGGTATGGATCGCACGATTTAATCGCTCTTCGCGCTAATAATCAGAATGAGGCCTTGGAACTGGTGAGGGAAGACTTGAAACTTTTTGGTCTTGGACTGGGCGGTGGGACCTCCTTTCCGCTTGGGCTGGCGGGGGTGGACGCTTACCTATCCGGCTCGTTGTCTGGTCTCGGGAATAGCAAAAGCGGCCTCGACCGGGCGCAAAGAATTAGTCTCGTTGGAGAGGCGGGCATTCAGGTGGCTCAATCGATTGGACGCGGAAGTGGGTTCGGCCTTCGAGGAGGGTATCGTTACGAGCTAGGCGCTTACTCAGCCCCTGAAGTGTACAAAATCCGACTTGATCTATCGGGCTGGGTACTGCATGGATTTGTCACATTCTAATCTTTGCTCATCAGAATGAGGGAGGCAAAACGGGCGGTGGCCTCCTACCGATCGCCTCACGATTTTCTTGCGCGTGACGCGCTATTTGAGCGGCCTCGTTGAAGTGTGTAGCCGCTTGTTCCCATGCGTGCCTGGCATCCCTGAATTGTTGGTCTGCCATAAAAGTCTCCGCTCTTCTTTGTGCCGCCGTGGCCCGTCGCCAAGCCGTACTCGCTTCGTGTTCTGCATTCACTCGTTCAGCCGCACGCCGGGACGACGCTGCTGTTTGTTGCGATGTCAGAGCCGCAGGACGAGCGGCCAACTGCTCTTCGCGATGCTGACGGATGCCCTCAGCCTCATGTCGCGCCTCAAAAAACAGCTTTTCAGCAGCAAGCCAGTCGCTCTCCGCTTCCGCATACCGATGATCATCAGTGGCGGCACTTGCACTTTCCATCTGAGCGATTGCTTGTCGCCATAAGGCTGCAGCGTCATCAACCGCATCAGCCTCTTCCGCAGCACGACGCGCAGCAATCGCGTTTTCCCGGGCACGCTCGGCCGATTCTCGGACGCGGGCTAATTCCTGCTGTCTTCGTTGTTCCCGCTGATAATTCATGGCTGAAGTTCGGCCAGCCTCGTAGGCGTCCCGGGCAGCATCCCACTCACGTTTTGCATCGCTGTAACGGCCTTCGCCAGCATGGTCCGCCGCAGCCGTCATGGATGCTTCCGCCAACCGCCATGATCTCGCTGCGAACTGCTCGGCACCGGCAGCCTCGGCGCGCTGTCGCACTGCTTCGGCGGAACGTCGGGCTTGCTCTGCTTTCTCTTTCAGCTCTGTCCGCTGCGCCAACTCTTGGGCGGCCATGTATCCATGCACGGCACTCGCCCAACGTGTCGTCGCCTCGGCAAAACGATCATCCGCGTAAGCCTGATCCGCGAGTCGCAGTTCGTCGTCGGCCAGCCGCCAAAGATGTGAGGCCCATTCTTCCGCCTTCTGTTCGACCGCTTCTTCGCGAGCCGCCAATGCCGCAGCACGATGCGACTCAGCTTGAGCACGCAGCGACTCCCTGGCTTTTTCGGCCTGATCCGAAGCCGACAGAGACGGGCCCGCCGCCATACGCCCTCGCTCTATTGTCTCATCCTCAACATGCTCCGCCTCAAGTAGGTGCATGGATGGAGACATTTCCGGATCCCCTTGATCCCGCATCAAAGCGTTCCCCTCGATCTCAATAGGGCGCTCCACAGCGGTCTGCTCAGGTAAAGGTCCCGCTGCCAACTTGTCTTTACGCGCGTTCGCACTCAACCAGATGCCAACAATAACGCCAGCGATCACAATACCGGTCACCGCTACGCGATTAGGTGACGCCGCCCACTCAGACACACTTCGAGGATTGCTCTGTAAGGATTTCACAAACTCGCTGCACCCTGGGAACCGGGTTGATGGGTTCTTGGACAAGGCCCGCAGCAATCCTTGATTCGCTCTTTTGCGCAGTTCCGCCAAAGGCGTCGGCGCCAGCGATTCCACAGCCCGCCCCATAATCACCCCAT
>SKZA01000094.1 GCA_007127595.1 Kiritimatiellia bacterium | reverse complement strand
CGCATGGCCTACGCTGGGTCCCGTCAGATATTCAGGACAAACGGCGGCCACATTGTGCAATGAACTTCCGTTTCCCCACACTACCTCGCCCCCACCAAATCCACCACGCTGATTTCCGGGCGGCAATTGAATCGGATCCCATGCAAATTGCCGACGCCGCGCGTCGTATGAATCCAGCGATCGTGCCAACGATTCAATCCTTCCACAAACCGATGATCCTGAACCGGCGCAAAGGGCGTCCCAACGAAGGGAAGGGCAACCTGGCCGCCGTGCGTGTGCCCGGACAACATGAGTTCCCACGCCCTATCGCCCATCGCGTCTTTACTGTCCGGATTATGCGCGAGAACGATGCGCGGCTGTTCGTCCGGCGACGGGACGTCACGAAAGGCCGCCTCCGGGTCCATTTCACCCGCCCACAAGTCGCCGACGCCGATCACGCGTATGGCCCGGTCCTCGTGTTCGAACGCGATGGATTCATTGTGCAGCAGTTGAATGCCGCTCCGTTGGAACAGGCGTCGTACGCGCGCGGTGTCCGGGTAGCCGCCGCGCGTGCGCGCCCAGCGTCCGCCGTCATGATTTCCGAGTACCGCATACGTCGGCGTGTGCTCGGCCAATGTGCTGAGAATCCGTATGTAGGCCGCTTCATCCTCAATGCCGTGTGTGATCAAATCGCCCGTGATGACCGCGCAGGTCGGACCTTTGCGAATACCCATATCGATCGCGCGTTCAATAAAGGCTAACGGGATCACGCGCGAATAATGAAAATCGGACAGATGCAATATCCGCAGCGGACGTTGGACGGGCGTGGAGAAGAAAGGCGCGGTGACCCGACTTACCCGCAGCCAGCGCGGTTCGAGGTAGCGCGCATAGGCCGGAACGGACGCGGCGGCGGCCGCTACGGCCCCGATACCGGCGAGAAACTGTCGCCGCGTGATCTTCATGACTCAATCAGCTCGCCCGAATGGGTCGGAACTTGATGCGATGCGGCCGGTCGGCCTCGTCGCCGAGCAGTTTCCGGCGATGTTCGTGATAGGCCTCATAATTGCCCTCGAACCAGGTCACGGTCCCGTCGTCTTCGAACGCGAGGATGTGGGTGGCAATGCGGTCCAGAAACCAGCGATCATGGCTGATCACCACCGCGCAGCCGCCGAAATCCGTCAGACCTTCTTCCAGCGAACGCAGCGTGTCCACGTCCAAATCGTTGCTGGGCTCGTCGAGCAGGAGCAAGTTGCCGCCGCTCTTGAGCAACTTGGCGAGATGCACGCGGTTCCGTTCGCCGCCGGACATGGAGCCGACCTTCTTCTGCTGATCGGCGCCTCGGAAATTGAAGCGCGCGCAATAAGCCCGCGCGTTCATGGATTTGCCGCCCAACTCGACCGTTTCCGCGCCGCCGGTGATGGCCTCGAATACCGTATCGTCGGGTTGAAGATCGTCGCGCATCTGGTCCACATACGAAATGACCACGGAAGGGCCGATGTCGAGGGCCCCGCCGGTCGGCTCTTCCTGGCCGACGATCATGCGAAACAGGGTGGTCTTGCCCGCGCCGTTGCCGCCGATGATGCCGACAATGCCGCCGCGCGGCAGGTCGAAGCTGACGTTTTCCATGATCAGCCGGTCGCCATACGCCTTGGTCAATTCCTTGGCGCGTACGACCAGGTCGCCGAGATGCGGGCCGGGCGGAATCCGAATCTGGAGATTGTCCTCACGGGTGTCGGCCTGTTGAGCGGCGAGTTCCTCGTAGCGGCGCAGGCGGGCCTTGTTCTTCGTCAGACGCGAAGATGCGTTCATGCGCACCCACGCCAGTTCCTGTTCCAGCAGTTTCTGGCGGGAGGCCGATTGCTTCGCCGCGCGCGCGGCGCGTTCCTGCTTCTGTTCCAGCCACGCCTCGTAATTGCCCTTGTAGGGGATGGCCCGCGTGTTTTCCAGTTCAAGAATCCATTCCGTTACATTGGACAGGAAATAACGGTCGTGTGTGACCACGACGATTGTGCCGGGAAACCGTTTCAGGTACGCCTCCAGCCAAGCCGTGGATTCGGCGTCGAGATGGTTCGTCGGCTCGTCGAGCAGCAGCACGTCCGGATTGGAGAGGAGCAGGCGGCACAGGGCCACGCGACGTCGTTCCCCGCCGGAAAGGGTGCGGGTATCCGCGTCGCCCGGCGGCAGGCGCAGGGCGTCCATGGCCATTTCGACCTGGTGATCCAATTCCCAGAGATCGTTGGCGTCGATCAGGTTCTGAACCCGATCGAATTCGTCTTCCAATTTCTTCTGTTGTTCCGGCGCATGATCCTCGCCGAGCAACGAACATAGCTCGTCGTACCGGTCCAGCACCCTCCGCGCTTCGGCCACGCCTTCGTCCACGTTGCCCTGGACGTCCTTGTCCATGTCCAACTGGGGCTCCTGCGGCAGATACCCGATTTTGGCGTTCGGCGCGATGTGGATGTCGCCGACGTATTCCTTGTCAATGCCCGCGAGCATGCGGAGCAGGGTGGATTTGCCGGACCCGTTGCCGCCGATCACGCCGATCTTGGCGCCGAAAAAGAACGCGAGCGAGACGTCCTCCAGGACCGTGCGCCGATCGTACTGGCGCGTCACGCCCATCATATTGAATACATACTCTCCAGCCATAAAATCTCCTCGTTTGCCGATAGGACCCGCAGACTAATAGGGGAACCGTGCTTTGTCCAGAGTCGAGGGGGGCGCGCGCGCCGCGGCGTCGTGAGCCACGCCTCCCTACCTGCCGGAGATGGGTTAACCGAAAAGTTTGCTAAGGGCACAAAGCCACACATCGCCCTGCCCAAAATCACTCCGACACCACGCTCAACGTTCAAGGGATTCAACTGCTCAGAAAGCGGGATCTTGTATATTGCAAGACGCGTGAGAAGTCGCTATAATGCCTTGTACTAGTGAAGGCCGTCAAATATACGTCCGCTCAGAGCGTCGATATGGTCCCTGACCGACAGGCGTGGACACTTCGAGAGGACAACCCCTCATGACTCGGGCCCACAGCAAAGCATGGCGCAGGCAGAATCCGGACCTCGTTAATCATGCGATTGTCGAGGTGGCAGAGCAACTGCTGACGCTTCGGCCTGATACGAAAGACAAGACCATTTTCCATATACTCCAACGATTGGGTACGCTGTTGGATGTG
>SKZA01000005.1 GCA_007127595.1 Kiritimatiellia bacterium | reverse complement strand
TGATCCGCGATTGCATGCATGGATTAGTCTGTCTCAACTTATCTATCAGTCGGATCAGGCGGTCTTTGGGAATGCGCGTTGGGGGATGAATCTCATGCTTCCATACGCGTACTTCGATCTGAAGGAACGCGATACGCCGTTGCGAGCGAACGACGGATTCGGCGATCTCTTGATCGGGCCCTTTCTGCAATGGGATCCGATCATGGGCGATGGGGGTCCCGTTTTCATGCATCGCATAGAACTTCAGACGATTTGGCCCACGGGCGAGTATGATCGCGAATATGCCATCAATCCGGGCGCCAATGTGGTCAGCCTGAATCCCTATTGGACCGCCACATGGTTTGTCACACCACGGGCGTCGGTGTCCTGGCGCCTGCATTACCTATGGAACGACCGTAACGATAGGCCGAATGTGCCGGATCCGGAAGTGCGACATACCCAGGCGGGACAGGCGGTTCACGGCAATGTGGCCGTAGATTACGAGATCTTGGAGCAACGCCTGCGACTTGGAATCAACGGTTATTTCCTTCGAGCCCTTGAAGACAGTGAGGCGAATGGACAACGGATACCCGACAGCAAGGAACAGGTATTCGCGGTGGGACCGGGACTCTTATGGAGCTTCAATCAAGGGCAGCATCTCTTTGCCAATGTCTATTTCGAAATGGGCGCAGAAAACCGAACGGAAGGGCAGCGATTTAACCTGCGTTACGTCCACCATTTCTAATAGCTACTTCCACTTGATGCTGCAGCCCATAGGATTGGTCTGTGGATTAGGAGCCGGCTGCCCGGCCAGGAGCGCATCAATCGCGTCACGCAGGTCATGCGCCTTCGCTTGGTCGGGTTCCTGCCAGGAATCGTCAATGCGACCTTCGTAGGCCAGTTTGCGGTTCTCATCCAGGACGAACAGGTGAGGCGTGCAAACAGCGCCGTACGCCTTGGCCACGTCCTGGCTGTCGTCGCGCACATAGGGGAACGTGAAGCTTTTTTCTTCGACGCGCTCTTTCATGTGCGCCATGTCATCCTGTGGATGCGTTTCTACGTTGTTGGCGTTAATGGCGATGAACGCCACGCCCTGCGGGCCGTACTCCTTTACGATGTCCATGAAGCGATCTTCGTAGGCCATCGCATAGGGACAATGATTGCAGGTAAAGTTAATGACCACCAACTTGGCATCCTTGAAGTCGCTCAAGCTATGCTTCTTCCCGTCCGTGCCGGGCAAGTCCTTGAAATCCGGTGCATCGGAGCCGATGGGCAATGTTTCCGGGCCACTTTGAGTAATTAAGACCATGATATGTTGCTCCCTTACGTACTTTGAGTTTGTTGATCAAGCGTACGTCCCATGATAAGTGGGATGGGGCACGTGTCAAGAGGGGCGGACAACTAGGCTGAAAGGTCAACATGCGCATAAGTGTGGGTGGATCGCGCTCGGCGGAGCCGCCGACCCCTCCCGATCCCAAGAAACGGACGATCAAGAGGGGAGGAACCGCAGCCTCGCGGTCCTGGAGATGGGAGACACGCCAACCCCGATTGCTTTAAAATGACTTGACGTTTGCTGAGCTGTACATATGATGACGAGCAACAAATGGAGGACAGTTGTATGAAGAAATTCGGTGTGTTGGTGTTGATGGGGGCCATGCTGATGGCGACACCGTCTTTGACGGAGGCCTATGAAGGGCGCGGCGGAATCGGCGGGTTGTTGGTTGGTTGCTGCTTCGGCGTGCGTACGGCGGGCGCATTCAACGAAGGGAAAGACCTGCACTTCCGCGAATGGGCGCGAATCATTCCCTATGTCGGTATCGTTTTTGCGATTTGGGACGGCATCGAAGGAGCGCAGGGCATTACGACGAGTCAGTTGCAACAAAATTACGGCGCGCTGTTTTACTAATTTGACGAGGAACTGGAGGACACCATGAAGAAAATTCTTGTAGCGAGTGTGATGGCGTTCATGCTGATGGGCATGATGCCGCAGGCGGAAACAGAAGCGCGGCCCGGCGGCGTAGGCGGATTATTGGTCGGGTGCTGTTTCGGTATTCGTACCACCGGCGAATGGAACGAAGGCAAGGACCTGCACTTCCGTGATTGGGGGCGCTTGATTCCGTTCGTGAATATTGTGCTGGCGGTCTGGGACGGTATTCAGGGCTATGAAGGCATCACCACGAGTGATTTGCGGGCCGAATACGGCGCGAATTACTATTGATGCCACACACATCATTGACTTCCAAAAGCAGGGCGCTGTTCTTCGCGATCAGCGCCCTGTTTCTTTGTAATGGCCTGGCCGGGGCGACGCACTTGGCGGAGGCGCTCTACGCGGAAGGCGACTGGGCTGGAGCGCGCGCGGAAGCGCTGCGAGCAAAACTGATCGACCCACAGGATGAGGTGGCCCATATGATTCATGCCCTGGCCGCCCTGCGTATGAATCCGGACGACGTGGAGGCCGCCGATCGCGCCCATCTTCTGATTCAAACAACTGATCGAAATGATGTGCGGGCGCGTACGGCGTATGAATTCGGGCGCATTCGCTGGGAGGCGGGTGACCCAAAAGGCGCCTTTCCATTGCTCAAACAGGCGTTTGGTTATTCGGATGACGTCGAACAGTTTCTCATGACGGCCTATTCGTTGGATATCCTGTTGTTTCGTCATTCCAACGTTACATCGGCGGACGATCCCGTTCGCGCGCAAGTGCGCACGACACGGCCGCTGATTACGATTGCGACGCGGCAGGCGGCAGCGCCTCCGCCATGGGAGCGACGAGCGCTGGGTGCGCGCATCGCCTCGGCACCCGTGCGATTCTATCAGTCCCAGATCAGCCCCGCGATTGGTCAGCGCTGTTCCATGCACCCGAGTTGCTCGGCTTACTGTATCGAAGCCCTGCGGGAATACGGCCTGGTAGCCATACCGATGACTGCAGATCGCCTGATCCGCGAAACGGATCACGTGAATTATCAGAAGAACCCGGTGCAGGTGAACGGAGAAACGAAATTCTATGATCCGGTTTCGGATCACACATTCTGGTTTCGGAGGTATCGGAGATGAGGCTGCAGATAATCAATGGCTGCTTCAGAAAGAAGCGTAGGGGCCGCGCTCTTGTCGCGCCGGAGCGTAGCAAAGGCGGATACACGGAGCGCGTATCGTGTTGGTTTCCCCGGTCTTCGCAAGCGAAGCCCCTACGGAAGATTGAGAAGGCCGTTTGTAGGG
>SKZA01000239.1 GCA_007127595.1 Kiritimatiellia bacterium | reverse complement strand
CGGGTCGTGGCGGCGATGAGCGTAAACGGTTCAAGATTCAGGCGCACGGACCGCGCGTTCGGCCCCTGATCGATCATGATATCGATTACGAACTCCTCCATCGCCGAATAGAGATACTCTTCCACCGCGCGCTGCATGCGATGGATCTCGTCAATGAACAGGATATCGCCGCGCTCCAGATTGGTCAGCAACCCGGCCAGGTCGCCGGGTTTATCGATCACCGGCCCGGACGTGACCTTGATATTCACCCCCATCGCCTCGGCCAGGATGTACGCCAACGTCGTCTTGCCCAATCCGGGTGGACCCGATAGCAGCACGTGGTCGAGCACGTCGTTCCGTCCCTTCGCCGCTTCGACGAACAGTTCGAGCCGTTCCTTGACCTTGGCCTGGCCGATGTAATCCGCGAAGCGCGCTGGCCGCAGCGATACATCGAACTCCGTGTCAGCCTGATTCAGCGTGTCGGTTATGAAACGATCGGACATAGGGAAAGGTTATTGGTTTTTGGTTTTGGGTTCTAGGTTGTGGGTGTTCGGGGGTCCGTGTTCGGTGTTCAGTGTTCAGGGAAGAGAATGCTCAAGGCTCGACTTTCAAGTGTTATCCCTCCCTCCCCATATCAAAAAAACGATTGGGATCGGCTTGACCGCGGACCTTCGCCCTCACCGCCTCGGCCTCTGCGGCCTCCTGTTTAAGACTCTTTGCGTGCTTCTGTTCAAAATCCGTGTTCGGTGTCTTCGGTGCTACTTCCCCATCAGGGCGCGGCGAACGATTTCCTCGACGCCCGACCCGTCCGTATCCGTCGCGACCACATTGCGCACCATTTTTTGCGCATCCGCCTGTTTATAGCCAAGCGAAATCAGCGCCAGGACCGCATCGCGCATACGCACATCGCCGGGACCCGGCTCGTCCGCGCCCGTCATGGCTTCGAGCGCCTCGCCTTCCGAAAACTTATCGCGCAACTCGATCACCATTCGTTCCGCCGTCTTGCGCCCCACGCCGGATATTGAGTTGAGTCGTTTGACATCGTTTTCCGCAACGGCGGCCTTCAACTCGCGCACCGACAACCCGCTCAAAGCGCTCAACGCAATTTTCGGGCCAATCCCATTAATCGACAAGAGCAGTTCAAACATCCGGCGCTCGCCGTCCGTGACGAAACCATACAGGATCTGCGCGTCTTCGCGCACATAATGATACGTCAACAGCTTGCAACGCTCATTCACCGCGCCCAAACGATCATAACTGGAGAGCGGTATAAAGACCTCATACCCCACCCCGCCCACATTCATTACAATGCGCGTGGGCTGCTTATCAACCAGTTGACCTTCGAGAAATGTAATCATGGGAATTCTACCAATCCCTCATTCTTATCGCGACACCACCAGGTCTCGCCCCCGCTGCCCATTCCGTTGCATTTCGACGAACACCCTAAAGCGCCCTGCTGGAGCAGGGCGCTACGAAAACACGAACGCCCTTGGCCTGCACTCGTAGCTCCCTGCTCCAGCAGGGAGCATTCAGATCCACAGGAAAGTAAGAGTCTGGTCTCATATTATGATGTTGGTGCTACGCGTCGTCCTCCGCCAATCGCGCGTCGAGCCACTGCCTGACCTGTGCGCGATTGCGGAATCCGACAAATCCATCCACAGGGGCGCCGCCGCGAAACAGGTAGACGTGCGGAATGGACTCTATATGAAACCGCTCGGTCAGGCCAGGGTTCTCATCCACATCCACTTTCACGAATTTGACGCGTCCGGCATATTCGCCGGCCACATCGTCAAGCACGGGCATCAACGCACGGCACGGCCCGCACCAAGTGGCCCAGAAATCGACGATCACCCATTCTTCCGTCGCCGCTTCCACTTCGGCGGCAAACGTGGCATCCGTTACCTCGACCATGTGCGCGGTTTCCACCGGACCGCGAAAACCGGGACCGGCCAGATACGCAAAGGCGGCAAGAACCAATATCAGTAAACCATATTTCCTGAGTCGATTCATGATCCGTATATGCACCGGACGCGCCACTTCATCAATGGGCCGTCTCCAGAAAATCGCCGCGCCTCGCTTCGCCGCTCAATAAAACCGCGTGGGCAGACATCGGCTGTACCGCACGCACTTCGATCTCGCCGATCACGCGCCCCGGGAAACGTTCGATCACATCGCCCGTAATCGGGTCCGTAATATTCCGCCCCTCCTCCCGTACGAGGAAACGTTGCCCCGCGCGCAACCCGACATTCTCGCCGCCATTCACAATCACGCCGTCCGGCCCGCCCTCGGCCACGCGCGGCTCCCAGCGTTCACGCGGAATATCCGCCAGCATACGGCGCACGGCGCGGTCCATCGCGGATTGCGTCGCGCGGCCCAGCGGCGTACGGAAATAGGCGTCGCCGCCGAACGCAATCTGACGGTAGTTCACGCCGCCTCGGAAACCGCCGCGCGAAGCGGATCCTTCGCTGCGCACGGCGGATATGATTTCACCCGTCTCCACGTCCAGTACCGTCACATACAAGCCCACACGCGCGCGCGAGCCCCGCACCCGGGCCTGTGCGCCCGCCGCGCCGAACCAGCCCGACGCGTCCCCCGTCACCGTAAAATCCGTCACCACGCCGCGCACCTGATAACGTGCATTCATCAGGCGCCCCCGTTCCACGCGCCCCTCGCGACGGAATAAATCGCGTCCCTGCCGTACAATCTCGCCAACCACGCCGTCAATATGCCGCCGTTCAAGCACAACGACTTCGTCGGAGTGCATCAATCGCTCGATCATCATTTCCGCCATGCCGCCGCCCAAGTTCCATTGTCCGCTGAAGTTCGCGCGGTTTTCGAAATCGGTGACGGCCACAATGGGGGGGATGATCGGCTCGGCGCTGCGCGCTACGTGGCGCGGGGCGGTGCGATCGTAAAGCGGACTCGCACAACCGGTCGCCATGATGAGAACGGCCGTCAACGCCCCTGCACAATATACGAAACCCTTCATTTGAATTGACTCGAATCTACCTCAAAGTGCGCTACAAGGGCGTCCCGCTGGAGGCCATGCGCGTTAACTTTAGCATGCCGCGTCCCCACGGCCTTGTGCCGTGGGGGTCGACAAATCGCATCAGAAAGGTATCAAGAATCAGCCTGCAGGAGCCTGTGTAAAGCGAATCTGGGACATTCACGTCTTCATTCGCTCCTGTTCAGGCTCCGGCCGGAAACGAAAGATCCGACGATTCTCATCCTTTCCGCTCCCACGGCCCAAGGCCGTGGGGGGGCGTTATGACGATCAGGTCCTTACGTTAACGCACATGGCCGGAGACGGGCCGGCCGCAACGCCAGCATACACACTTTCTTATCGAACAATTTTGGAGCCCGGCGGTCGTCATGCTTTTGGCGCGATTTCTTTCACGGCTGCCAAGACTTCCTCCGGATACAGCGGCTTCAGGAAGAATCGCTTCACATTGGGGAATTGTTTCATTTCCTCTTCGTCGAAGTCCGGGAACCCGGCCACGACAATGACGGGCACCTTGATTTGTTCGGCGGCCATCAGCATCAAGAGCTCGGCGCCGTTCAACCCGGGCATGCGGATGTCCAGAATAGCGCCTTTGCATTCGGGCTTCTTGATATGCTCGTAAGCATGTTGTCCGTCGTGTTCCACATGAACGTCATACCCCGCCTCTTCCAGAAGCGTGCGGAGCAACTGGGCCATTACCTTGTCATCATCAGCAACCAAAATCATGAACCACCTCTTGTTAGATAGCGGGAAGAATCATAGTGCGGGTGTTCCGCTATGTCACGAGGATATCGCTCCAAAGCAGTCGCACAGGGCTTATTCATGAAGGGCAGCAAAAATAAGGTCATTTGGCCGTATGCTTCCTCGTAGCTCCCGAATCTGTCGGGAGCAGGCTCGCCTCGATTCCCTTATGCGCCGGACGGATTCCGGCGCTACGTAACTCGTTCCGGGGTATGACCTTCAAATGACCAGAGAATACGCGCTGGCAGTCGCAGCCAATCCTCGCTCTCGACCCTTTTCAACATGGACGGTGGTTTGCTGGGCTTCCACAAGATGATTCTTCCCACGCGAGCCGGTGGAACCATCGCCTGACGGCGCCCCTTCCAAGACACCTTTTGATTAGATATCGAATGTCGGTGCGTCGGCCCTGGGTTCGGAGTTCTAAGTTGTTGTTTGCGGCGATTTCTTGTATGAACCGCACTTGGCCTGCGAGAAAGACAAGGAACCGGGAACGATCCATGAATTTACATGTCGATACCGATCTGCGGGGCGCGAACGCGTGCGGCATAACGACCCGACAAGCCGGATCGGTGCCTGAAATCTCCCTTGCCCCCGATCCCAAAGGCGGCACACAGGCCTTGTGGTTTTCCTTCCGCATGCGCGACTCCAAACCCAATGAAAATCAGGGAGGCAAAATCGCTTTTACCCTGCGTCACCTTGACGTATGGGGATCGCAGACGGAGGCGCTGGACCTTTTGCCCGTCTATCGTCCCGAGGGACAAGGCTGGCATCGATGCAGCGGAGGTACATTAACAACGGAACCTGACGGCCGGTTTGCGGTGACCTGGCTGCTGCCACACCCGGCTCCGGAAACGGACGTGGCTTTGTGCTTCCCCTACGGCCCCGCGGAGCTGAAGACGTTGATGGCCAAATCGAAAGGCTACTGGAACGTGGACGAAATCGGCCGCAGCGAGGACGGATTGCCGATTAAGCGATGGGCCAACGAGTATGGGGCGGCAGAAGGGCGCAAGAGCGGAATTTATCTGATTGCACGTGAACACGCCGGAGAAACGCCGGGATCGTGGGTGCTCGACGGGCTGCTCCAGCACATGGCTCGGGTCAAACGAGATCCTTTCCTGATTTGGGCTATACCGTTGGCCGATCCCGACGCGCTGGAGCGCGGAGTACATGGACGAAGCACCTATCCGCTGGATGTGGACCGGGCATGGAGTCAGCCGCCCTTGCGCCACGAAATCGCGGTGTATCAACAGGACATTCTGCGCTGGAGCCAACGATGCAAACCCGCGCTCGGCCTCGAATTCCATGCCGCCACCCCCTTCGACAAGAGCGGGGTCCGCTGCGTCCTCCCCGATGCGGGGCGAACACCGGAACAACATCGCGCTGCGGAAAAATGGGCGAACCTTATTCGGCAGGAACTGGGACCGAACTACGCGGCGGCCGACTTCAAACGCGAGGACGGTCCGCGGTCCGATCCTGCACATCGAACGGCCACCCACTTTTTTGCCGAGCATGCCGGTGTCGGAGCCCTCGCGCTGCAAATCCCCTACAGCCGTATCGGCACCAAGGTGTTAGCTCAACGCCAGTACCGGGAAATGGGGGAAGCTATTGCCAAGGCGCTGATGAAAAAGGCCTGACCGCCCGACTACGGATGCCGCCTCAGGGAAAACCCCAAGCCAAAACTCGCGTTTTACTGATTGCCTAATTTTATCTTACAGAAAATACTTCCGTTACATGGTGTGTGTACTGCAAAAAGAATGCGGTATAAGGGAAGAGTTTAATATTGGGAGGGTGCGTGAAGATTTCTTCTTTTCCCCGTCGCGTAATACCGATGCGGGGCCGGCGTCGTTTTCTTGTCCCGCACAGCAGGTCGTTCGTCAACGCGTCGCTTTATCGGACGGTGTGCTGTGCCCTGCTGTCCCTGTGGATGGGGGCGTCGGCCGACGCCCGAACGGTCACGATCTTCGTGCCGGCCACGGGCTTGGACGAGCGTAACGAGGAGTTTCTAACCTCGACGGCCGCCTATCTGTCACGCGAAGTGGACGGGTACCGCTTTCACGTAGTCCGAGGCAATCAAAACAATTGGTTGGCGGATTTGCGTACCCGTTCTGCGGGTTTAGTGTTCGGCGATTCCGCCGAATTGGTGCTTCTCGAAACACAACTCGAAAGCAGACCCGTCGCCGGCATTGAACGGTATCGTGGGGAGGCGCGCGCACGAAGCGCCGGCGGCGTGGTATTCAGTTTACGAGAACAGGCGCTATCCGACGCTCACGCGCTGCGAGGTCGCTCTATTGGAGCTGTGGAGGGCAACCCCATGCTGTCCTGGATCGCCGTCAATCGCGAACTGGAGGATCTCGGGATCGATCTTGAACGCGCGGCATCGCGCATTCAACGCTTTCCCAGCGATCAAGAGGTGGTGCGCGCCGTCCTCGACAGGTCGGTGGATACCGGCATTATCACCAGCAGCGTGTTGGAAAGCATGGCTGAGGCCGGACACTTTAGATTGGAGGATGTGCAGGTCTTGTCGCTCGTTGACGATGCCGCCAACACGGCCGGGGCGTTTCCCTATCTCGTAACCACACGGCTCTATCCTGAGATGCGCCTGATGGCGCTACGCGGGGTTGCCGACGACCTAACGCGGCGGATTGCCGCCGCACTCCTATCCGCCGACGCCGTGCCCGAATCGGGCTCCGACACGCTCGCCCAAGGATGGACCGTTCCGCATTCGTGCGCCGAAGCCCGGGTCGCGTTGCGCGAACTACGGGTTCCCCCCTTCGAGAATTTCGGGAGAACGCGAATGACCGACATGGTTCGGGAGTACATGTACTGGTTTGTCGGCGCCGGCGCTATATTCATTCTATTGGGTCTGGTTACATCCTATGTGTTGGCCTTGAATAGCTCCTTGCGAGATGAAATCCAAGAGCGCAATCAAGCACAGCGGCTTCTCAACACGAGCATCGACCGGTTCGAACACGTCGCCCATCTGTCCGGCGACTGGATATGGGAAACCGATACGGATGAACGACTGATCTACACCAATGACAGCTTACCCGACCTGCTTGGATGGAAACCCGATGAAGTCCTCGACAAACCCTTCGCCGATCTCATCAGCGGCGCCGAAAAGGAGCATATGCCGGATCCGCGCCATTTCCTGCATGAAGCACAGGCGGGCGTATTGGAGCGACGCATCAAAATGGTTACGGCGGACGGACGTGTGGCTGTCCACGCGTGCAAGGTCGCTCCCATTCGAGACTCCAAGACAGGGGTAGTGACCGGATATCGGGGCGTGCACCGGGATGTGACGGCCGATACGGGAATGGTCACGTTCGAATAACTTCCCGCATACGGATCTGCCCATGAATGAAGACAGCGCACGAGAATCAGCGCGACGTTTGTTGATCGTTGAAGATGACGAGGGCTTGGCGCGTCTTATAGCCGTCCATTTCCGCAAGTCCGGATTCGAGGCGGATATCGCCTCCGACGGGTTTGAAGCGCTGCGCCTGATTGACAAGAATACGTATGACCTGATGCTTCTGGACCAACGCATGCCCGGCATGACCGGACTGGAAGTGTTGGCGCGCTTGCGGATGGAGCGGCCCCGCTTTCCCGTCATCCTCCTGTCGGCCTATAGTTGCGAGGAACTGGCCGTACGCGCCCTGCAGATGGGGGCCACCGACTACATGACGAAAGAACCCGACGTGCAGTTCTGCCATAAACTGGAACAAAAGGCGTTTCAAGCCATGAGTCGGTTTGCTGAGGAAGACGCAAAATGGACTCAGGTGCAGGCCCTCAGGCAACGCGTATCCGAGCTCGGCTGCCTGTATGCCCTCGAAAAGCTGTTTGACGTGGTCGAAGGGTCTCCGCACAACGCGCTGCAGGCGGCCGCCGACGTCATCAACCCCAATCACGAGGATGGTGAAGACCGTACGTGCGTCGTGATAAGGATCGGAAAAGAAGAGTACGCCTCGCAAGGCGCGTTCGCTTCCCCCCGCATGGCCACCTACGACATCTATGCCCGAGGCCGCGCGATCGGGCTGCTGGAAATCCGGTTCCCGCCTGCCGCCGAAAAACCGTCCGATGAGCTGCCGCTATCCATGGAGGAACACGATCTGATGCGGTCGGTCGCCGACCGGATCGGCCATTTCATGGACTTCTGGCAGACCGAACAACGCCTGCGCGAATCCAATGCCGCACTTGAGGAATACGCGTACGTGGCGTCGCACGACCTCCAAGCGCCTCTTCAAAAAATCGAAAGCTATGTGGACCTGCTCACGGAAGACTACGGGCCTCAACTCGACGAACAAGCGCAGCATTATCTAAAGGTACTGCGGTCCTCCGCTCAGAGCATGCGCAAGCTGGTACGAGACGTGCTCGCGCTCTCCCGCCTGGACTCCGACGGGCTGCTTCTGAAGCCACACGAGCTGAGCGCCATCGTCCTGCTGGCGAAAGACAACCTCTCCGATATTCTGCAGAAACGCGCTGCGGTCGTGACCATTCACGAGTTGCCCTGCGTCATGGGCGACGAGACCCGACTGCTACAACTCTTTCAAAACCTGATCGGAAACGCCGTCAAGTTCAACGACTCAGAAGAACCGCGCGTCGAAATCGGGGTGGAGGAAAGCGCGCTGTCCTGGTGGGTCTATGTGCGCGACAACGGGATTGGCATGAAGAAGGAAGACACCCAACGCGTGTTTCTGCCCTTCAAAAGGCTGCATGGCAAAGGGAAATACGAGGGTACAGGCATCGGCCTGGCGCTCTGCCGCAAGATCATGCGCCAGCACGGCGGAGCCATAGAGGTCGAGTCAAGACCCGGCGCCGGCAGCACTTTCTGGATCGAATTTCCTAAGGACGGGGAGGCGGAACGAGCCGTCGGCGGCACCGCGCAAGCGATAACCATGGAATGAGGAGAATATCCATTATGTCAAACACCAGCGTACAAACGTCACACTTTCTGCTCGTTGAAGATGATGCCGACGATGCGCTCTTGACCAAGCGCGCCTTCGAAAAGGCGCATATTTGGAACCGGATCGATGTGGTTTCGTCCGGCACGGACGCGTGGGATTATCTGAAGCAAAAGGGACCCTACACGGACACGAACCGGTATCCCAAACCATTTTGCGTCTTGCTGGATCTGAACATGCCGGGAATGGACGGGCGCGAACTGATTGCCCAGATGAACGCCGACGACGGGCTCCGCGATATTCCGATCGTGGTAATCAGCACGTCCGACTATGAAAAAGACATGGATTTGGTACGGAAAATGGGCGCAAAGCACTATATTATCAAGCCGCTCAAAACGCAAAGCGTCCTGCAGATCGTCGCCGCACTGCCCAATGTTTCCGTCGTGCTGGGCCGTGTCTGACGCCGCGCATTAGTAAGGACGCCTTGCCAAAGCAAGGCGACAAACTACGCCGCGCGATCGGTGATCCTTGCCCGTTCTCAGGCCTTCGCTTCGGCCTTTGCGGCAGCGGGCTTCTGTTCGCGGGTTTTCAGGCGACGCTTGCGGCGCAAGCGCGCTTTTCGCTTAACTCGTACTCTTAATTGTTGTCCCATAGGCGCGTTGATGTAGCAGAAGACATGCCACGAGGTCAAGCAACCCCCTTAGAAAAATTACAGGCGGGAATGGCGTCATTCCTGCGCCGGCCTGGGCATATCAAATACTTCAGGGCAGGCGGCCTTGCGTGGTCCCGGTCGCGCGGGTAGTGAACCAAGCCAAGGCGTTGCCCCTTCTGTCATAGAGAATGCAAAGCACCTCGCCGGAAAAACGGCTTTGCGGGCCGCGAATCGTATAGGAGGGGCGCGTGGATACTCCATCATCTGTCCAATGATTGCGAAACTCGGCGCGCTGCCCGTCCACCAACGTGTAGGAGCCGGGACCGACCCCATACTCGGTATAGAAATAGGTGGGCCAACGGATCCGAAACGTATTGTCATACGACTTGTATGCGAAATACCAAAGCTGCATTCGTGTTCCGGAAGGGTTTCCGGGTACGGGGGGGTTCACGGGCAAGTCGGTGAAGGGCGCACGTACGTCATCCGACGTCCCTTCCGATCCTTGTTCCGTGCCGGGCGCCGCTTCCACAACCGGCTCAGGGTCGCTCTCTGAGGATTCACTCGTATTGTCATACACACAACCTACAGAAAAACCCAAAGCGATCATCAACAGCGCCGCCCACACAACATATCGATTCATCATTATTTGCCCTTTACCTTTATCTGAATTTCGCATCGCCTTTATCGGTCTTCGCCATCCGAAGGCTTCGCATCATAAGGCGCAGGGGAACCCTGTCAACAAATAGAGCACCCGGTTATAAAGACTGTTCAGCTGGAGGACTTGACTGATAGAATAACCCCAATTCAGTAACCTTTCAGGAACGTGACGATGCAAAGGAAAGCGGACAAACTCGCGCAAGATGTTTTTGACATGGTCATTATCGGTGGGGGGGTCTATGGACTCTGCACCGCTTGGGATGCCACGCTGCGCGGCTTGAAAATCGCGGTGCTTGAAAAGGACGATTTCGCGCACGCCAGTTCCTCCGTCAACTATAAACTCATTCACGGCGGCTTGCGCTACCTACAGCATCTCGATTTCAAACGCATGCGTATCTCCATCCGCGAACGGCGCCACATGATGACCATGGCGCCCCACCTCGTGTCCCCCGTCGAATTTGTCGTCCCCTGCTACGGGCACGGCATGAAGGGACCGGAAGTCCTGTGGACGGCCCTCCAGATCAATGACTTGGTCGGATTCGATCGCAACAAAGGCATCGACCGCGAGCGTCGCATACCCCGCGGCCATCTGCTCAGCCGGGAAGAATGCCTGCGACGCGTGCCCGGACTGTCCGCCGACGGACTGACGGGCGGAGCCGTCTATTACGACGCGCAAATGTACAGCGCGGAACGATTGGCCCTCTCCTTCGGGCGTGCGGCCGAACGGGACGGGGCGACGCTCATCAATTACGCGGAAGTCACCGGACTGAATGTTGAGGGCGGACGCGTGCAATCCGCCACGGTACGCGACAAGGTGTCGGGCCGCACCCTGACCGTTCGCGGCAATCTGTTCATCAACATGACCGGCCCCTGGTCGGAGATCACGCGGCAACTCCTGCACACGCCTCAACCCGAGCATCACGTCATCCGTTCCAAGGGCGTGCAACTCTTCACCCGCTCGCTGGCGGAATGCGGATTCACCGTGCAGACCAGGCAGGTGGACAAGACCGCCATCATCGCGCGCGGCGGACGCAGTTTGTTCGTCACCCCCTGGCGCGGAAAATCCTTCATTGGCCAGAGCGACACGATATATGAGGGGGACCCGGACGACTTCGAGATCACGGAACAGGACATCGCCGCGTTTCTAAGCGAGTTCAATGAAGCCTATCCCGCCGCCCGCCTGACGCGGGACGACATCGAATACTGGCTGGGTGGCATGATTCCCGTCGGCACCGATGATCCGAACGCCGATGCCGCCAATATTTCGCATCGCTACGAGATTCTTGATCACGAAAAAGAAGACGGCGTGGGGAACATGATCAGCGTGATCGGCGTCAAATTCACCATCACACGTTACATCGCCGAACAGGTAGTGGACCGCGCGCTGAAGAAACTCGGGCGGCCGGCCGCGCCCTGTTCCACGGCGAAACAGAAAGTGTACGGCGGCGACATCGACCAGGTATCCGGAGCCGTGCAAGCCGCGATGGCGCAGCACGACCTGGACCACACCACGGCCCATCACCTCGTCCGTTTATACGGCAGCGAGATCGACCGGGTGATGCGCTATGCGCGCGAGCACGGGTCGCTCGGACGACATGTGGCGGGATCCAAGGAAGCGCTGCGCGCGGAGATCGTACACGCCGTGCGCGAAGAGATGGCGCTGCATGTGGACGATGTGCTGATCCGCCGCAGCGATATGGGAACGCTGGGCTATCCCGGGGCCGACACCGTGAAAGACGTTGCGCAGCTCATGGCCTCGGAACTGGGTTGGGACGACGACACCCGCCGCGCGGAAATCGAGCGCATTCGAACTTACTATCGGGTATAGCATCCACCAGAAAGCGCAACGGCTCGGCAGGCGTGCCGCGCCGAAGCATCGCGAAGGCGGGAGCCTCGCCCTCCAATTCCGTGTGATTATTCCTATATCCAGCCCTGTTTCCGATATCCTTCCGCCGTCCGGCGCAGGCCCTCTTGCAGGTCCACCTTCGGCTCATAGCCG
>SKZA01000315.1 GCA_007127595.1 Kiritimatiellia bacterium | reverse complement strand
TTGATCGGCAGCAAGTTGTGACGGTTCAAGAATCAGCCCGGGGAAAACCTCTCCTTGACGGGTCGGTTACTTTTGACTTAGTGTTCCCGCCCGGCAGTGGTCGTGGGTCGGGCTTGGATGGTATGCGTTTGAGGGGGGCGCCTGCCGGGAAGATTTATGAGGAATGTGTCATGGGTATGCTGCGTCGATTTACGTGGTGTCTGTTCTTGCTGTTACTGATTACGGGTATGGGATTATTCGGAATGGGATGCAATCGCAGCAGTTCCTCGTCCGATTCCAAGAATGATGCCGCTGAGCAGGAGTCGGAAGACAATCACTCTTCGTCGAGTGGCAATTCGACTCAGGAAAGAGCGCCGTCGCCGGTTCTGGTGGCTTGGGGCGATAGCCTGACCACCGGCATCGCCTTGCCCGGACGGACTCCGTATCCGGAACGTGTGGCGCTGATTACCGGGATGCAGGTCATCAATGCCGGCGTTTCGGGAGAGAGCGCCTGCGCCGGAGCGAAGCGCGCCAGCTCGGTCACACGTCATAGCCCGCGCGCCGTATTCATCCTGTTTGGGACCAACGATGTCATTGCGGGCCATGATCTGGCCAATTCGAAAGAGTGCATTCGCAGCATGATCCGGGCTGCGATCGGCATTGGGGCGCGCCCGATCGTAGGAACGATTCCCCCGATGCTCGGCCCAATGGATCATCTCAATAAGCGCGTCGACCGGATGAACCGGTTGATTCAAGAAGTTGCCCGCGAGGAGAGGTGTCGGTTGGTGGACCTGCATCGGCAATTCGGCGATGGCTCCGGCCTGCTTTTGGAGGATGGTTTCCATCCCAACGAAGTCGGAACGCAACTGATTGCTTTTGCGTTCGCGGAATCCCTGTGATTAGATAATCCCAAGCCGCGAGGCGGGTCCGCTATGCCGGGTCGGTCACGCCGGGGACATTTCCCCATAATTCGCGGTTGCGAAACCCTTGGGCATGATGGATATCCTTCGACTTTTCCGGCCGGATGGTCGCCAAGCTTCCTGGTGGAAGATCGTACTGATCGTGATCTTCCTGGGCGGGCTCTACTTCATGGCGTCGCGCTATTCGGCCTACATCGGTTCCGACGCGTATACCTATGCCACCTACGCACGCCTGCTTGCGCAGGGGCGGGCGGTTATCGATGATCCCGTACGGGAGCTGCTTGAACCCTATGCAGCGGATCTGACCGGGGCGGTGACCCCCATCTGGAACACAGCCCTGCTGCCGGATGGGCGCTGGGTCTATACCGTGGCGCCGGGTTATCCCCTTTTGCTCGCCGTCTTCTATCGTGTCGGCGGGCTGTTCATGATGGTGCACGCGAACGTCCTGTTGCAACTGGGGGTGTGGGCGCTTTTCGTTCTCTTGTTCTTGCAGACGTTCAGAGGTGAACGTTGGGCGGGCTGGATGGCGGTGATCGGGCTGCTCTTCTTCCTCTCGCTCAATGTCAATAACCAGCATCAATTCGTTCATCTGTGGCGTGAGCCGTGGATCTATTTCCTCATCCTCGGCGCGGCGCTTTGTTTTGCGATGCTGAATCGGTATCGCGCCGCTTACTGGCCGATTCCCTTATTATTGGGAATGGCGTGCGCTGTGAAGGAATCCTGCGTCATCTATACCGCGTGGATGGGGGCGGCCCTGCTGCTGCATCCCTCCTTTCGCCACCGGCCGCATCTCGTGCGCGACATTCTCTTGGGCGGCGCGTTGTTTGTCGTCGGTTGCGCGCCTCTACTGCTTCAAAACTGGTTTCTAACCGGTCAGCCTTGGACCAGCCTGTACGTGGTCCGCGAAACCAGCGAATTTTCCCTGACGGACGGAGGCGCGGGGCTTTCGGTGGGCAACACCTTCCGGACGTTGAATCGCTACCTGCTGATGTACAGACCGTTGGCGTTCCTGATGATCCCTTTCTTCTTTCTGGCGGCATACGGATGCTGGAGTTATAGGAAGCGACCGGTCACACTTCTCCTGGCGGGCTGGCTTCTGATCCACATCGCGCTGCACCTGCAGTGGGGCAACGCCGATTTCCGGCACATGTACTTCATCAATTTCCCCCTGACCTTTCTTGCGGCGGCGGGCCTCCACGCGCTGCTGGGCGCACTGTCGGGCCGGACGTCGCTCGTCGAACTCCGGTCCATCGTGTTTCCTGTGCTGGCCCTGGCCTTCATGATCCACGTGGTGCGCATCCAACCTCCGGCCCCGGCGTTTCATTTTGCCGAGCGGCAACGAATGGCGCGCGAACTCGAAGCCCGGATTGAACCGGGCGGGGTGGTTCTCGCCAATCGCCCGTTGCGGGACATCATCGGAACCTATACCGATCTGGCCGTGGTGCGCTTTCATGAGCTGTTGTATGTGACGGGCCGGGAGCCGGCTGATTTGGTGCGCGAGATTCAGGGATACGATTTCCCGGTCTACTTCATCGATGCCCCCGACGGAGATCCCCAGCGCGTTCTGCGCGGGATCGATATGGCGGTCATGGATTGGAACTATCTGAATATGGGCGGCAACCTTGAAGAGATCCATCGCTTCACGCGAGGCGACAGTATCGTACGCCTTCATCGCGACGTCGCGTTTTCGGTGTACCGCGTGCGACCATGGACGGACACGATGCACGAAGAACGTTTCGAACTGCCGCCCGATGGCGCCGCCTTCCTGTTTATGAATCCCAAAGGATTGGAGGGCGAACTGGTGGTTGAAGTCGATGGCGTGTCCATAGGCGACCATCTTTCGTCCAGTCCCTTCATCCCTTTGAATGCGACGGAGGGCCGGGCGTTGCACGTGCGCGTCTATCATCGCGCGGGGAAGCCGATCCCGGCCGATTTCGAATGGAAAGTCGTCGATTGGGATGCGCCTATTCTGATCCGGTGCGGCGCGCAGGCGTTTCCGCCCGATCACACCTTGTTTCTCCACATTCCTGAATATCAGCCGCGCGGGCATCGACGCAGGTTTGAGGAATCCATCAGCATGCGCGTCCCGATTCGCGAAGGAAGGGATCTGTTCTCGTCGGTGCAAGTCACTGTGCCGCGGCGGGATTTGAATGGTGCCCGGGTGCGTGTTGAGGTGGAACCGGACACGGTTTTCGGCGCGACCATACGTGCAGGCGCCCTCTGGATCCCGGTCCCACCGATCATGGAGGAAGGCCGCCATGCCGGATATCGTAAGATCCGCATCGTCTTGCCGGAAGACGAACA
>SKZA01000388.1 GCA_007127595.1 Kiritimatiellia bacterium | reverse complement strand
TCCGTTTCCTGAACGATCATGTCCCCTTCGCTCCCGCTCGGCACGTTATTCATGGCGAAAGTATAGTAGTAGCCGTTGCTGGCGCTGATCGAACTGTTACCGCCCCCCGTGAAAGCCCCTACAACCGTGGCCAATGGAACATGACCGGCCTGCGTCCATTCATAATCCCAGTTATCATGTGCAATCTTGAAGTTGTCACCGTCTGGATCGAACGGGCGCTGCAGCGTCACCCGCCAGACATTCGAATCGAGCGACATGGCTTCATAGCTCCAAGCATTCCATTGCCCACGAAACCCGCGCGGGTCCTGTCCCTGTGCGAATGCGAGAGGGAGAATAAGGAGGCCGAAGAACACGTGTGCGGGAAACCGCCGGACCAGGAATCGAAAATCACATGTCATTGAGTCACTTTCTTGCCAACGAAAACGCTTGGCGGGTAAAATGCTTTACCTTTAGAGGCAGAATTCGGCCGTCCGCATTAAAATGGAACGGAAAGACACACCCCAAATTTTGTCTAACCATACCGCGATTCAGGCGGTGGGTAAAGCGGGAATGGCCATGAACCGGCCGGCGCGCACAGCGCGTCTTGTTGCAATTTCGCGCGCAATCCACGGTGCGCTTGACTTGGCCGATTCAGTCGATATAGTGAACACGAACGCTGGGGGAGTTCTCCGACGAAGAACTGAGAGTCCCGCATGGTGCGGGTAACCCTTTGAACCTGTTTGGGTAATGCCAACGTAGGGAATGCGATGACGGATACGACCTTCCATCATCCCTCCCCTCCTCCGGCACGGGATGGAGACACGCCGCTATGAGCACATCCGCAGGCATTGTAGGCGCAGGCATCATGGGCCGGATGCTGGCCCTCGCGTTGCGCCGCGAAGGATGGGAAGTCACCCTGTTCGACCGGGACACCGAAGAAGGCGCCAACAGTTGCACGTGGACCGGCGCGGGCATGATTGCGCCGTATTGCGAACTGGAGGCCGCCGAACAGTTCATCACCGCCCTCGGCGTACGGTCCATGGATCTCTGGCCCGATTGGATGCAACACTTCGCCAACCCGGTCTATTACAAGGACGGCGGTTCATTGGTGGTCGCGCACCCACATGATCGCATAGAATTGGAACGGCTCCGGCGCCGCGTAACAGACAACGCGCCGCGTCCGGACATCATGCGGGAAGTCAACGAAGCGCAGATCCGTGAACTTGAGCCGGAACTGGGCGAACGGTTTTCGTCCGGCCTCTATTTCCCGTTTGAGCAGCACATGGACAATCGTGGCCTGATGCATGCCATGGGCGCTACCCTGCAACGCGACGGCGTGCAATGGTTGACCGGCATGGAGATACGCGCTGTTGAGGCCGGTCGTGTTAAGGGACCTGAATCATGGTCCTTCGACTGGGTGTTCGACTGTCGCGGCATTGGAGCGAAACAGGACCTGCCCACCCTGCGCGGCGTGCGCGGGGAATTGCTCTATCTCTATGCGCCCGAAGTGAACCTTTCGCGGCCGGTGCGTATCATGCATCCGCGCCAATCGATATATATCGTGCCGCGACCAGATCATGTATATGTCGTCGGCGCAACGGCGATCGAAAGCGAAGATGTACGCGCGATTACCGTGCGCTCTTCCCTGGAGCTCCTTTCGGCGGCGTATACGGTGCATACCGGCTTCGCCGAAGCGCGGTTGATCGAGACGTCGGTCAGCGCGCGCCCCGCGCTACCGGATAATTTGCCGCGT
The DNA here is from genome assembly GCA_007127595.1 of Kiritimatiellia bacterium. Lineage (GTDB taxonomy): Bacteria > Verrucomicrobiota > Kiritimatiellia > SLAD01 > SLAD01 > SKZA01. Next base: position 1,473 of record SKZA01000388.1, on the reverse strand, counting down.
TTCTTCGTGAAAGAGGGCTTGGTCCGGATCAACGGGCTGTACCGCCACGGATTTTTGATCGCGCCTGCGTTGACAGAGATCATGCTGGCGTATCTTGACAGCGGAACGATCCCTGATGTCGCCAAAGGGATTTTTGAACAGGAGACTGCGGAGACGGCATGAGTGGGACAATGGACTTCTTGACACAGTCGGACGGGACGGAGCCCGTCCCTCCAGTGGCAACATCTCACCAGTGGAGGGACGACCTCCGTGTCGTCCCGTTCACGATCGGGACCGTGTTCGACCAGGACAACTCATGCAGGTTGGCGGGGTTCGGGATTTCTCGACTCCGTCCCTCGACAAGCTCGGGACTTCGCTCGAAATGACATGCGTAAGAGTATGACGCGATGATGAAATTGAAGATTAACAGCGAGATAAGAGAAGTACCCGAGGCGGAGACCATCTTGGATGTGCTGAAGCAAATGGGCTACGAGGGCCAACCGGTCGCCGTCGCATTGAACGGCGATTTTGTGGCGCGTTCCGCGTACGCGCAAACCGACTTGAGCGAAAACGATGAGCTGGAAATTGTGGCCCCGATTGTGGGAGGGTGAATAAGTAGAGGATGATAAATGGAATCAAGAGAGACATGGAATCTTGCCGGAAAAGACCTCACCAGTCGCCTGCTCCTGGGTACGGCGCAGTACCCTTCGCCCGAGATTCTGCGTGACGCGATCAAGGCATCGGGATCGGACATGGTTACCGTGGCGTTGCGTCGCCAGTCGCCGGGCGAAAAAGCGGGCGAACGGTTCTGGGCGCTGATTCGGGAGCTCGGCGTTCAGGTCCTCCCCAATACCGCCGGTTGCCGCACGGTGAAGGAAGCCGTCACAACCGCACACATGGCGCGCGAATTGTTCGAGACGAACTGGATCAAGCTCGAGGTCATCGGCGATGATTACACCCTGCAGCCCGATACCGCCGGACTTGTGGAAGCGACACGTATCCTGATCGACGAAGGATTTGAAGTGCTCCCCTACACCACCGAAGATCTCATCACCGCGCAGCGCCTGGTCGAGGCGGGCTGCTCCGTGGTCATGCCGTGGGGGTCATACATCGGATCGGGACAAGGACTGGTGAATGAGTTCGCCTTGCGTACACTGCGTACCCGCCTGCCGGACACGACACTGATCATCGATGCCGGGTTGGGCCGCCCCTCCGAGGCGGCGCGCGCGATGGAACTGGGGTTCGACGGCGTGCTTGTGAATAGCGCCGTGGCGCTCTCCGCCGATCCGGTAGGCATGGCGCGCGCGTTTGCCGATGCGTTGCGCGCAGGACGTGCCGGTTACGAGGCCGGTTTCATGCCCAAACGGGACATGGCCTCGCCCAGCACGCCGACGCTCGGGACGCCGTTCTGGCATGGGGAGTGAGCATCAGCGAATCACGCGGAGGAATTGAATTAAGGAATGGGACACACGATGCATCAACCAACCGTCCGAC
>SKZA01000126.1 GCA_007127595.1 Kiritimatiellia bacterium | reverse complement strand
ACGTTATCTATATGCGCGGTCTGCGCGTTGGTGTGCAGGTAACCCTGTTGGCGGGTGACACCGTTGTCGAGGAGGATGTGTTTGGCGCCTTGCGATTGGATTCTCCGTATGCCCAGTCCACGTTACCGTTACAGATTCCGCTTCGATCCTATGGAGCGGACGCCCTTTGGCTTGATATTTTCCCGGACCCTTTCCGTCAGCGTTTCCCTACTTTGTCGCGTCTGCAACTCAAGGCGGCGTGGCCGAGCGCCGTGCTGGCGAAGGGACACTTCGAGAGCGAAGGCTCGCTTGTTGATCTCCAGTATGATCATCGCAGCGCCTACATTCCCGGGGAGGCGATTGTGCCGGCAGGCCACGGGGGCGCTCCGGCGGAGGGCGGAAAGAGCGAATGGGTTCGCCGGATTCCCCTGCAAGAAGAGGGCGTCTGGTATGGCGTGGAAACGCGCGTGTTGCAGCGCAATGCGATCCATCTCGGGGATGTGCGCGATCTGTATTTCGCCGAGTACGAAGTGGCGCTGGACGAAGCGCCGCTGTTGGGTCGGATCGACTTGTTGGCGCAGCATCTCAATGTGGTGGAAGGGTTGGAGGTCCGGGTCAACGGCGAAGTGGCCGGTCGCGTATCGCTTCATTTACCGGGTTTGCATGACGCCAATTATATGCTCTTTCGGGTCAATCGCATCGCCCAAGACGGACAATCGCTCACGCCTGAACAACGTTACGCGATCGATTACGGTCCTTTTGCGCGCGCATCACTCGTGTTCGATGGCCGGTTGCTCCGGCCGGGCGTCAATGTCATTGCGGTGGGCAAGCCGCCGCGTTTGAAGGGCACGAACGATCACTACGCGATGAAGGAAATTCGCCTTCAACTGAAGTATCCATGGGAAAAAGACGTAAGCGCCCGCTGATACCAGTCTCTAAAATGCATTGTGTTGCCCACTAGAATGTACTGAGACGTTCTTCCAAAGGATATAACCTATTGTTTAAGAGCTATTTATGTCTGCATGCTTGCAATATGTGGCAAATTGCCACATATTGGGGGTATGAGCAAGTCCATACGAGTCAGTGACGAGTTGTTGGCGGAGGCGAAGCGAAGCGCCGCTTTGCATCACCGGTCGCCGCCCCAGCAGATTGAGCATTGGGCCCAGATCGGGCGCGTGATGGAATCGACCTTGTCCTGGCCGGCGCAGGAACGAGTGGGCGCATGGGGCCGGGAGGAGGACATCGACAAGTTGTTGAAACATGTCGAATCTCCGGAAGGAAAAGGTCGGGCGCGCGAGAAGATCCGCCAATCATCCGGGACGCTCTACGGCGCTGATCCGGTTGATCCGAGCCGTGTTGTGGAGTCATAGCGCGTGGACCCGGTGCTGGTCATGCTTGCCGGACCCAACGGAGCCGGGAAAACGACGTTCTATCGGACGTTCCTGGAAGACAAAGGTCTGCCGTTCATCAATGCCGACCACGTGGCCGAGTCGTTGCATATCGATGCATATGAAGCGGCCCGCATTGCCGAGGACATGCGTCGCAAGCTGATAAGCCGTTCGGAATCCTTCATATCCGAAACCGTGCTCTCTGATCCGGTGGGCGCGAAGGTGGACTTTCTACAGGTAGCGGTTCGCAAAGGCTATGAAGTAACACTGTTTTTCATCGGCATTGAGAGCGCCGCATTATCCAAAGCCCGTGTTCAGGCTCGTGTGATGGCGGGCGGTCATGATGTGCCGACGGAAAAATTGATGAAACGATATGATCGCACGCTGTTGAATCTGGGGCGGGCGATATCGGTTCTTCCACGCGTCATTCTCTACGACAACAGCCAAGCCGACGATCCCTACCGCTTTGTCGCCGAGTTCCGTAACGGGAACGTGACACGGCGCGGCGGGCAGTCGCCGCCCCGATGGACTGAACCTTTCTTGAGGGGCGCGATATGAAACGGACGGCGAATGAGGCACAGCGCGCCTTGCGCGTCGCGGCCGACCCCAAACGCGCGCCCGTTTTACAGCGCTTTTTCAAAACGGGTCCGGGGGAGTATGCCGAGGGCGATGTTTTCATCGGCGCGACCGTGCCGCAGGTACGCAAACTCGTGAAGATATTCGCGAGTCTGCCGCATGCGGAAGTGAAGAAGCTCTTGCGGTCAAAGGTCCACGAAGAGCGCTTGTTGGCGCTGTTGATCCTGGTCCGTCAGTATGAGCGCGGCGACGAGAAGGCGAAAGCCCGGATCTTCCATCTTTACAGTTCGCATCTCAAGTGGATCAACAACTGGGACCTCATCGACGTCACCGCCCCTCACATCGTAGGATCACACTTATCGAAGTGTGATCCTCGGTCCTTGCTGTACGAATGGGTGCAATCGGACAATCTGTGGCTTCGACGCCTTGCCATCATGTCCACGTACCATTTCATCAAGCAGGACGACTTTGACGATACCCTGCGCCTTGCGGAGATTCTGCTCAACGATCCGCACGATCTCATTCACAAAGCCGTCGGCTGGATGTTGCGCGAGATCGGGAACCGGGATCGGGCCGTAGAAGAACGTTTCCTAAAGCAACACTATAAGTACATGCCTCGCACGATGCTCCGTTATGCCATCGAGAAATTGCCCGAATCTCGGCGTCAGGCTTACTTGGAAGGGCGCGTGCGGGGATAGCCCGAATATCCATATGGGAAAGCGCGGACGGGTGGCCGGTCGGACAGTTCGACCGTCGGACCCGTCTGACGGGAAAACGGCTGGAGGGGGGCGTGCTTTCGGTGTTCGGGGAGTGACCGGAGCGCGGGTGTGTCCCGCTTCGGGACCACCCGCAGCGCCTGCGGCTGGTCCTTCGGACACAGCCGCGCCCCTGTTGTAGAGGGTTTAGAGGAGGGAACAGAACGGTCAACATCCAAGTAACATACAGATTGGCTCCGGTGAAAAGTGTCTGTCCCCACCGACCCGGCCTTAAGGGAGCTTCTGTTCAAAGACCGGACGAGTGGACTGTTGGACGGATAGGGGGTATGGAAATACTTGACACATTCTGATGTGTCGCGCTCTTGGGCGTCTCGGGGCAGATTTTTTCAAATTTTTTTCAGAAAGTCGTTGACTCCAGCGGTGGTTTTATTATCTTGCCAACATTCATGCCCCGATGTTCCCAATACCTGTCGGTGCATATTTTCTATAGATAGTTGTGACTGTTCCGCAACTCTTCGATTCCGAAAGGGGTAGGAGGGGTGTGTGAATTGT
>SKZA01000143.1 GCA_007127595.1 Kiritimatiellia bacterium | reverse complement strand
CTGAAAACGCTGTTGCAATCTGTTGCAATTTACCCGCAAAAACACGCCAAAATACGAACTATCGCGCAAGAAGGAAGTCACGCAAAGCAAGCGAAAGAATAGTCGTTACTGGTTTATAACGAAGGAGTTAAAGCTGGAGGCGCGGACCGGATTCGAACCGGTGAATACAGGTTTTGCAGACCCGTGCCTTACCACTTGGCTACCGCGCCCAAGAGATGGAATCGTCTCAATACGAACGAAATGGCACCGTCATCGAGTCTGTCACTATACAGGTTTGTGACACCTTGTCCAGACCCAGTTCACCTTACCAGGACACGTCTGTGATCCACCGTCGACCCGCCACGATGGCAAGAGATCCGTAGCGCGGGAGCTCGCCACCGCTTGGCCTTGACGCTCCCTCATGCACCGATCGCTTGACCTGTTGTTGATGGGAGGATTATGTTGAAGCATATGAGCGTTTCGACCGGCCATTTTGAGCTCCGCCTGTTCCCCGCCGCCGTCCTAATTATCGCTTTTACGCTCACCGCTTGTGAAGCCCCCCAACAGAAAGCGCAGCGGCGCGCGGACGTAGCAGAGCGGGCTCAGCACCGCATGCAGGAACATCACATGCCGGTCCCGGCCGATCCCACTCATCTACAATACGACTATGCCCATCCTCAATATACGGTGAGGCAGTCCTTCATGTGGAACCCCTACGGCCACGAATGGCGCCTCATGATCGTGGACTACGAGGCGCGCTACGCGGGTTTCCGGGTGAAACGCCCCTACGCCTTGCCTCCACGACGCGAAGCCATGGTGCTGTACTTTGAAATCATTCCCCCCGAGGCCGCCGACACCATCGCCATCGGGGTCATGGATGACGCCGTTGAACGGCATCATCATACGCCGGTACTCCCCATCGCGCCGTACCGCATCAAACTGCGAACCCGACAGGATCGGCATATTTACGCCATTCCACTGGACGCATTTGACCTCCACGCCGTGCGCATTTCCCGTGACGGGACGACGGCTCCTGCGGACAGGGCGGTGGATTGGGACGCGGTACGCGGCATCCATCTGCATCGATTGGTTCAACAACCGGGTCATTCGCGACAAGTCATCATTCGCAATCTTCAATTCTCACCCGTCATTTGGTTACGTGAAATGCAGATCGAGGACCATCGATGACTGCGGCACATTACACCCTGTTATTCATTGCTGTGATCATGGCGCTGGAAGCGGCGTGGGCCATCGCAACGCCCTTGGCGATGCGCGAACGAGCGAAGAGCCTCCTGGAAGAAACGCATGCCGGCGTCGGCGTATGGCGCTTCTTCTTCTGGGGGCTGGCGCTGTTGATGTGGCTGATTGCATGGCACGGCAATCAATGGGCGCATAGGGCGCTTTTCTTCATCGGCGTATTCTTTATGACGGCCGGCTTCCTCGCCCAGCGCTCCGGCTTCATGGAGTCGTGGTACAATTTCTTTCTCGGACGCCGTTCAGCCACGGGTATTCGCCTGATCTATGCAGGAGAGTTGCTGCTGGCCGCGGCATTCGCCTGGATGGCGGTGCAGGGATTGTGAGCTACTGACCGATGACCTCCAACTGGATGCAGTCGCCGTCCAAGCTCGTACAAGGACAGTATTCGAGGTTGTACCGGATGTTTTCGCGCAGGGATTCCAAGGCGTTGGTCGCGCTTAATCCGGAACTCTTCAGCCCCAGTTCAGCGCATTCGGCAAAGAATTCGCCGCTTTCACTGGCTTCCACATGAACGGTGTATTTCATAGCTCCCTCGTCAGCAAACTATAAGATTGACCGCGCAGGGTGTCAAATGTGCTTATCGGAACATGGTTAACACATTATTCCGGGCACATGGTTTACAGTTTTCTTTACAGGTTCTCCATCATTCTGTCCAGTTTGATGCCGAATGGGTCCTCTCTGGGGGCGAACTTCCTGCTGATCTCGTCGAAATAGCCAAGGTGGTAATCCATGAAATGGACCTCCCAGATGTAGTTATCGGCCTCCAGGAGGCCGACCGGCTGGTTGGCGAACGCCTTGCTCATATGCACTTTCATCTTCTTGACGCATAGGCGTCCGCAGTTGGAGATCAACAGCGTCTTGTCGCAGTCGGGATAGGTGATATCAGTGAGTCCTCCGTAGGGTCGCATGGACCGCTCATAGACCTCTGCCGGACACTTCATATCCAAGGCTTGGTGGGGCCGTTCATTGTTGTATTCATCGATAAAGGCGAAGAACTTCTCCTGTTGCTGAAGTAGATTCAGTCCGGGCGGCTGCGTGGCGGCCAGTTTCAGCGTCCGGTGCATCCTTTCGTGACGACCGTTCTGTTGGGGATGGCCTGGTTTGATCCGTTCGATCTTAATGCCCAACCGGATCCACCACACCGCCAGCCGAGTCAGACCCCATAAGGCATTACCGCTGGCGAAGGGAACTCCGTTATCGCTGCGAATCGCTTCGGGCAGGCCATACTCCTTGAAGGCCTGCTCAAACACCGGATAACAGGGATCTTCCGAGGTGCTGCTGAGGGCCTCGCAACTGATCAGAAACCGGCTCGTGAAGTCGGTGATGGTCAACGGGAAGCAGTACGCATGGCTGCCCATCCGAAACTGTCCTTTAAAGTCCGTACACCACAGATCGTTCGGTTGTCCGGGGGTGGACAAATATCCCGCTAGCGCAGAGAACTTCTTAAATCGGCGCTTCTTCTGCACCAAGCCGTGGCGGTCAAGAATACAGTGTATGGTGCTTATGGCCGGCGGCTGAATATCCGCATAACGCCGCACAATGAGTTCGCGCAACTTCGGAGCTCCCCATCCCGGCTTCTCCTTCTTCAGCCGAACAACCAACTGTTCAACAGCAAACGGCGTCCGGTTCGGATGAGAGTGCGGAGCCCGACTACGACTCTGTAGACCTTCAACTCCGACCTGCTGATAACGGCTCCATATCTTGTAGCCGGTTGCTCGGGATATCCCAAACTCGCGGCATAGCGGCGCCAACTTCTCTCCACCTAGAAGACGGCCGATAAACTTGATCCTCTCGTCCATGACACTGGTCTCCTTCCACGGCATACGGCACCTCCTGTTGAGGCAAGTATGCCAATGTGTAAACCATGTGCCCGGAATAAAGTGTCAACGATGTGCCCGGAATATACCTTACTGGCGGAGAGGGTGGGATTCGAACCCACGGAACCTTTCGGCTCAACGGTTTTCAAGACCGCCGCATTCGACCACTCTGCCACCTCTCCCCGAGTGGTT
>SKZA01000028.1 GCA_007127595.1 Kiritimatiellia bacterium | reverse complement strand
TTGCAGTGTGCCCGTTCTTGCTCGGGAGTCAGGGCATAGCCTCTTCCACGCCTCCGCATGAGAATCGAGGATTATCATGAGCGCCTTTATCATCAGATCTATCTTCGCGATCATCCTCGGGATATTCGTGATGCACGGCATCCATTCATCATATCTCCGCTGGCGGGACCAGGGATTCGACTGGGAGGAAGAATATCAAGTCACACGCGAGTTGCTGCTTTCCGGGCATTCATGGGTCCGGGACATGCTCAGAAATCAAGGGGTTGAGCTTCAGGTGCCCGTCCCTGATGAAAAGGAGCGCCAACCAGCGCCGACCGGGAAGTCAAAAGGGGTGGACAAGGGACCCATGGGGCCAATCCCGGCTACGCCTGCTCATCGCGCTTCAGAAACAGCGGTGAGACATCACAGTAAGTCAATCGAAGAACAGCACCGGGCCTCTCAATTTCGATCCACCATGGAGACATTGACGGCGATTCGGGAAGGACTATCGGAAGATGCTGACCGGTAACGCTACTCATGTTCAGGGAATGGACGCATGCGCATCACCTCCTTCAGACTCAAGGCCTACGCGGCGGGAGCCGGACTCGCCGTTCTCATGTTCGTCATCTATCTCGCGGAACATTATGCAACAGAGGTGAAAACGGTTAGGCGATTGTCATCGCGTTATGAAGAGGTGCAAAGAGACATCGCCGAAGCCATGCGGTATCACCGCCGCATTAACGACAGGCATGTGGAGCTGCGCGGAATCATCGGCGCCACAACGCTGGACGCGGAATGGCGCGACGAAATGGCAAGCGTACTGCGTGAACTGGAAACCCTGATTCGACATCAGGGCGTACATTTGCATCGCGCCTCGGCACATCCGTTTCCGCCCGTAAGCACCACGGCTTGGCGCTATGCCCGATTACGCGACGCATACATCAGGCAGCGCACGCAGTGGAGTATTCTCGCCGAATGGGTTGAGGTGCTGAAGCTGCATCAAGACGCCTTCGAAAAAGCCTTTCTCGAACAACTGAACGAATACCACGCGACTGACCGGCCCCTTGGGCCACGGACAACGCAGACAAACCACGGAGACACACCATGAAAAGGCACATCCTACTCATTCTGGCAGCCATCGTCATGACGCTCGGACAGGGCTGCGCGACGATGAACCGGCCGCGCTCGTTCGAATCGCCGGAACTGTATACGCAAACCATTTCCTTCGACCGGGACATGATCATCCCCGTCGCAACCGCCGTCCAGAATCCGGACGATCCGCATGAGATTGTCATGTTTGCGCTGTCGCTCTCGCGCATGGGACGTCATCAACATGCCGCCGCATTTCTGGCGGAGGCCGCAGGCCGCTTCGATTCCCTCAATAATGAGTTCGCTGTCGCCTGCTACGCGGCGGCGGCAAACGAATATCTGAACGCCGGCGATATGGAGCAATTTCGCACCGCCGTGCGTCGTTTGCGGGGCGCCGCGTCCCGTTACCAGATTGCGGCGTTCGATCAACATACCCTGTCGCTGATGACGCTGGGCGACATCGCCACAGGCGGCGCCCGCCCCAACGAATTGACGCCGCGCCCCCTGCGCGTGCTCTATGCCGACCCCCAATAAGGATCACACTGACCCGGAAGGAGTGTTCACATGAAAAGCATACACCTCATACTAACCGTCGCGACGGTCCTGTGGACCCTGTCGTCACCGACGCTCCACGCCCAGGAGGAAACCGGCCAGGTCCTTGAGCAATTAGTTGCGAATGTTGATAAGAAACTCACCGAGCTCGAAGACACCTTGGCGACGCAGGCTCACCGGCAACAAACGGTACGGGAGCAACTACAAGACTACGCCCTGCGCTATAATCAGGAAACCAACCTCATGGATCGGGCGGAATCTAGATCTGAGGTGATCTCCCGCTTAAGCGAGCTGAATAGAAGTGATCGTCATCAAGTCGACAGCACCGTCGATGCGATTGTCTCCGTTGTCTTTGATCTGGCCCATATCGAGCAGATCCTCTCGGAGGGAGAGTTCAGCCCGGAAGTCCTTCATGAACGGCGGAAGCGCATTCGGGATGTATTGGTGAAGGCGGGTCCCATCCTGCAAAGCGTATCAGAGGGACTGGATAATCCTGCGGCACGGCGGCAGGCCCGATCCACTGAACAGATATTGGTCATGCTCTACCGACAGCTGGATACGCCCGTTCATGGTACACAAAACTCACTGGCTAATGTGCGTCAGACTGTAAACGTGCTCGAGGATGTAGCCGTCCAGTTGCGATTGGTTCAGGAGCTGCTTGAGGTAGAAAAGATATCCCTGACCATTGCAGCCCACAACCAAATCGCCGAAATGGCGCTTGTACGAATGGTCAACGCGCGACTCGGCCAACACAATATCGACGATATCGCCACCGCGCTCCACGAGGATATCGTCTCACGGATCAATAACTACGACGACATACTCACCGAATCCATCGTCAGTCCGATGCCGTCGTCTCGGAGCACGGCTAATGAAGACATACTGAACCGGATTCGTCGGGGCGAAATACCGGATATTGAATAGGAAATGAGGAGAAGCATCATGAAAAGAACACACGCTGGTAAACGATTAATCATGACAGGACTCGTCGCCGCCGTGCTGGGGATCGCGCTGGACGTCCCGGTCGCAGAAGCAAGCGACAGCTACCAACGGCTTGTTTCCCGCTGGACAACGGAAAGAGACGCGCTGGTACAGGAAGTCGTTCGTTCCTGGTTGCGCGGCGCTACACCGGAATCGTTGCGCGGGGACATGCTGCAAATCGTTAACTACGATGTCCGCTTGGCCAACGAAGGTGCTATTCCCCTCTATATCACGCACTTTCGCGAGCCAGCCGACCTGGAATTGACTCTGGGTGACTTGATCCGCGTATATCTCCGTAACCTGGGCATCCAGCCCCAAACGGAGGACTTCTTTCGCGGCAAAGAATTCCAGATTATGCGCGAAAAACCGACAGGGCGAGGCCGCCGGTAGTAGTCCGGGCACGGCTAGGACGTTCGGAAGGAGTCTAGGTATCATGAGACCGAGAAGATACATCATGTGGGGTGCCAGTGCCTTGTTTGGCGCGTGCCTGTCACTTGCGGCCATCCTGTGGGGGCCTCCCGCATACTGGGTGCCCGGGCTGTGGCGACTGATCGCCCGTGTGTACGACCTGGTCGGTGTCACTTTGATTGGTCTCTTTCCCCTCGGGGTGTGGATGATCCGCTTGATCATCCGGGACACGCGGCA
>SKZA01000377.1 GCA_007127595.1 Kiritimatiellia bacterium | reverse complement strand
TGGTTCCACATAGGCTGTCCATCTATCCTATATACGAACCTAAATACCGACTGATCCGTAAGGAATTGAACGTGGATGCTGGACGCTGATTGGATTCCGCCCTTGTCAATCAGCAAATACTGCGAGAGGTCAAGCAAAGAAATATCGCCTACTGTACCCAAAGTACTAGCTTGCTCCACTGGAATTACAGGCCTTCCAAACAGCGTGCCGTAAGGGGATGCACTTGCTCCGCCAGCGGGCAGGTAAACAGGAACGCCGCCCACGCCAACAGCAAGGGACATAGTGAACAGTTGCGGCTCAATGTCCTGGTTAATCGTCCAGATGGCATTGCCACGGGAACGCGCCCACATACGGCTCCACATATTAACGATGTTCTCATACAGGATTGTATTCGCAGCCTGTCCAGCTTCAGCGGCCACAGCGATGGTCGCAGCATGGCCGGTAATCCCGAGGGGTTGGCCTACACCTGTTCCACGGTAGATAGCATTGTCTACCATCCAGGCAAAGTCCTCACTGAAAGCCTGAGTAATGATGCTCTCGAGTGCGCTGGTGTCCTGTAACAATTCATCGGTGGAATAGCACAGGCCGATCAACTTCTTGAGCTTCAGTTCCATTTCACGGAAAGCAGGCATGGACGGGGTTTTTGTTCCGGCTTCATGCAGCCAGTAGGATTGCACCCCACCCCAACGCGATCCGGTCGCACGGGAGTTCTCAGCAACGGCATTGATGGTCAGGCCGTTGGCTTTACCGGAAATAGGTATCTTCCGTGCACGGCTGGCTAATGTCCCAAGTTCATAGGTGCGCTTCAGCAGTTCAGCCACAAAGTCAGTCTTAACCAAAAAGCCCCCCTCAGAGGGGACCCCTTCGTTAAGTCCGGCCTGCCTTGACTGCACCAGGCGGGGGTCTGTTTCGTGTCCGGCTCCGGCCTTTGCCACAGCACCAAGGAACTCACCAAAGCTGCGCCATTCTTTTTCGTCAGCTTCCGGTTGTGCCGGGTCTACATGGTGGATCGGGGGCGGTGCATCTTCCGGCCTGTAGCCTTCCAGTTCAAGCAGCCGGGTTTCCTTGCTCCGCATGGCTTCTACTTCGGTTTTCAAGGCATCATACTTTGTGATGTCCTCGGGGGTGTCACTCTCAGCCAGGGAGCGCATTTCTTCCACTTTTGCGGTAATGTCGCGCCGCAGTTGTAATATTTTTTCCATCGTTTACTTACCTCCTGTTTGGATTTGCAACAATTCTGCTTCACGAACACGACGCGCCCGCGCCTGTTCTATCTCAAGTTCCTGCTCCTGCGCCCGCAGGGTAGAAACATGGGAGTCTAATACTTCCTTTGTGCTTCTTACGCTTACGGATGTTTGGCTGTAAGCGGGGTAAACTACCGGGGAAACATCGGCCAATACATCAACCTCGTATATCTCCCGCAGGTATAGCCCGTCTTTTTGCTCACTGAACTTGTCCCCGTCTTTGGCAACGGAAAAGGCGAAACTGCACTGGTCCACATCACCCCGTTGGATTAACTCCCACACATCCCGGGCCATGCTGGTGTCTGCCAGCACCGCTTCAAACTTTAACCCCACAGTGTTTTCCTCAATGGTCAGCGTGCCGTTCTTAGTCCGGGCCAAAAGGGAGCCGGGGTCATGGTTGAATAAACACTTGACATCAGGGCCCTTTTCCAGTGCTTTGCGGAACGCGCCGGGGCGTAAGACTTCCACGAAGCCACCCAGGTTCTCGCTGCGCTTGTTGAATACGGCAGCATACCCGGAAATCTTACGCTGCCCGTCCTCTTCACTCTGCCGCAGTTCTATATCGGTTATGGGAATGTAGCGTCTTTCTAATTTTTCAGCCATCGGGCCAACCTCCTTAAACTGGTATTACCTGGCACTCACAACCGTCATGAAGTTGGGGCGTAAATGCCGGTTTGTTAATTCTCATCCTGCCATCGTCAGATTCCAGGGTTTCCGATGCTCCTAAAAACGGCGCCTGTATTCCCACAATTTTGCCGTTTAGCTCCTGGCAATAAGGGCAAGATTCGGACCCTACCGCCACCCACATCAGCCGGGTAACTCCTGCCGATATAAAAACAAAGCGGGCAATTTTATTGCACTGTTCCACCGTTTCCCGTGATGCAATTTTGCCGGGGCGTTTTTCTTCCCATTCGTTAAGCCGCTCGTCCACAAGTTCAGCAGGGTCAAGCCCTTCCGCCCTGGCTTCGGTTAGCAGAGCCGCAACCTGGCCGCTGGATGAGCTGGCGTGCTGTGCTGCGTAGCGTTCAGCGTAACCGTCAATCCATTCCGTTGTTTCCGGTGGTTCTGCGCCTGCTTCCTGTGCGGCCGCATCCCTTACCGCTTCGCCTAACGATAAAAACACCGGGAGCATGGTTTTCTTAATCCATTCCGGTGCTTTTTTATAGTAATCATCCATGTAGTTATAAAAGTCCGTGGAATCCCTTTCGCCCAGGTGCTTCTTAACGGCCCGCTTCAGGTCCCTGACCTCCCGGGCAACCACCCGGGCGGCCGCATCCTGGAATAGCAGTTCATATCGCTTGGCAAGCCTGCTCCGGTTCCGGGCGGCGTTTATATTCCGCTTTTCAACGTCCGGTGCCTTCTGGTTTTCCTCTGGCTCCGGGGCGTTTATTTGTGGCATTTGTTTAGCCTGCTCTGCCGGGACCATGTTCATGGGCACCAGGTATATGTCTCCCTGTTCGCCGATGGGGTTCTTGTTTTCCATCTCCAGCACATCGTTGGCGGACAACCAGCCCCACTGCCGTCCAACAGAATAAGCGGCATAACGGCTCTGCGTGTCGCCCCTGAGTAACCCGTCCACTAGGAACTCCGCAAAATACTGACTGCCTTCCAAGCTCATAAACAGCTTTTGCTTGATGGCCTGCTCCCAGCGAACCAGCCAGGGGCGGATCGTGTGAACAACGAAGTCAATGCTCTGGTGTTCAATATTGGAGAATGTGGCCCGCTCAAGGTCAGCGATCATGTGGGGCGGCACCCTGTAGATGCTCGCTATCTCGGACTTCTGAAATTTCCTTGTTTCCAGGAACTGCGCATCGTTTGGAGGGATGCCGATCTGTGTGTATTTCATCCCCTCTTCCAGTATTGCAATACGGTGCTGGTTGCTCAGTCCCTGGTGCATCTCATTCCATGACTTGCGCAGCGATTCGGGGTTTTTAAGTTTGCCCGGATGCTCCAAAACGCCCCCCGGCTTCGCCCCGTTCTTGAAAAACCGTGCGCCGTATTCCT